>NZ_JACJUP010000118.1:0-9865 GCF_014748295.1 Planktothrix sp. FACHB-1355
ATTCTCTGTCTCGGCTGGCGGTATATCCAGATACCTCAAAGTCACAGCAAAAACAATTTATAGCTAAAGTACAAGCCAACCAGAAAAAAATGCAGAAATGGGCAAAGTTTGCTCCCATGAATTACCTGCATAAATTTTATCTAGTAGAAGCAGAGCGATATCGAATTTTCGGTCAAAATGCAAAAGCAATGGACTATTACGAACGTGCTATTGCTGAAGCCCAAAAATATGAGTACATCAATGAAGAAGCTTTAGCTCAGGAATTAGCAGCCAAATTTTATCTTTCTTGGGGTTTTCAGCCAATTGCTCAAACTTATTTAATTAATGCTTACTACTCCTATGCTCGCTGGGGAGCAAAAGTCAAATTAGAGGATTTAGAAAAACGTTATCCCCAATTACTCACCGCCGTACTTAACCAAGAAACTAACCTAAATACCAGCGATACTCTAGCCCGTATGACAAAAGGAACTCTTAGTTCTACTAGCACAAGTAGTTCGGCAGTTTTAGACTTAGCTACGGTAATTAAAGCTTCCCAAGCTCTTTCAGGAGAAATTATCCTAGAGCAGTTACTTTCAACTTTAATGCAAGTGGCAATCAAAAATGCCGGAGCGCAGAAATGCGTTTTTATCTTACAAAAAGCAGGCAATTTAGTAGTTGAAGCTACCGGATTCAGCAGTTCTATTAATTTAGAAATATTGTGCTTAACCTCTATATTAGAGTCAATACCAATTGAATTTAGTCAAGAAATTCCAGTAACTTTAATTAACTATGTCTCACGTACATCGGAAACTCTAGTATTCGATAATGCTACTAGCGAAACAACTTTTGCTGCTGACCCCTACATCATCCATTATCAACCAAAATCAGTATGGTGTTCTCCTATCATCAATCAAGGTAAATTAATTGGCCTTCTTTATTTAGAGAATAATTTAGTAACAGGTGCATTTACTCCTGATAGATTGGAAGTGTTAAAAGTTTTATCCTCTCAAGCAGCTATCTCGATTGAAAATGCCAAACTTTATTCAGAAGTCAAGGAGAATGAAAAAAGGCTAGCTCAATTTTTAGAAGCCGTATCAGTAGGTGTGTTTGTCGTCGATGCTAGCGGTAACCCCTACTACGTTAATCAAACCGCACAGCAGATTCTTGGTAAAGGAATAGTCGCCAATGCCTCCAATGAACAGTTGGCAGAAATTTATCAAGTTTATCTTGCAGGAGGTAAACAACTTTACCCCAGGGAACGAGATCCTTTAATGCGGGCATTAGAAGGTGAAGCTACAACTGTTAATGACATGGAAATCTACCAACCTGATAAAGTTGTTCCCATAGAAGTCTGGGGAACACCAATTTTTGATGATAAGGGAAATATTTCTTATGCTATTGTTGCTTTTCAAGATATTACAGAACGCAAAAAAGCAGAAGCGGAACGGGAAAGATTTACTAATGAACTTTTTCTACTTAACCAAGCTTTTTCCCGCTTTGTGCCGCGTCAGTTTCTGCAATTTTTGGAAAAAGAGAGCATTGTCGATGTCAAATTAGGCGACAACATACAGCAAGAAATGTCGGTGCTATTTTCTGATATTCGCGACTTTACCACCTTGTCAGAAACTATGACACCGCAGGATAACTTTAAATTTATCAACTCCTATCTGAGTCGTATGGAGCCTGCTATTATCGAAAATCAAGGTTTTATTGATAAATACAGGGATAATGGCTCTCACCCGCCCCTACAGACCTTCTCACCGAGTCGCCAGACGCTATTGCCAGTTATTGCTCATCCCTGTACAATCTAGGGCAGTACCATATAGCGTCAGTGAAGGGGAGATAACATGGTCTACCAAGCAAAAGTGGGAAATACTGAACTTTCAACAGGGCAAGAACAAGCCAGCTTGCTACCAGAAGGGTGGCAAGAAATCGGCGAGCGTGTTTCTATGTTAATTGCGAAAGCCTGGTTAGATGCTGAATTTAAGCAAAGATTGCTAGCCGAGCCGAGAGAAACTTTGGAAGTTGAAGGAATTAATGTTCCTGCTGGTGTTCGGGTACAAATAGATCAACTTAATCACAACTGGAGTATCGGCTCGACACCTGGTTTATCAGATGATGTAGTTTGGAGAATTCCCCTACCTCCTAAGCCTGCGGATATTTCAGAAGAGCAACTTTCAGCTTTGACTAGCGGTAACCTCTCGGCAGTTCCTAAAGATAGAATCCCAACCTGCTGCTAATATTTAGCAAAACAGCTAACAAACCGGGTTTGTTTACAAAAAATAGCAAAAAAGTAAGGTGAGACCTGCACAAAGAAACCGGGTTTCTACCAACAAACCCGGTTTCTGGCCTCTAAACCTGCCCCCCGCGCGATGCCGATGCAACCGGACATGATATGATTCGTCTACCGAGATTTAAGCATTGCTTCCATATAGAAGTGGTAGAACCAGAAGGAGTCTTTTTGCTATCGGAGCAAGATCCCATATTTTTGACTGGAAAAATTTATCAAAAATTAGCTCCTTTGCTAGATGGTTCTCGCACCGTAGAAGAGTTGGTGAATTTGCTGGCAGATGCAGCATAGGCACCGGAAGTTTACTATGCTTTGATGCGATTAGAACAGAAGGGATATATTGTTGAAA
Organism: Planktothrix sp. FACHB-1355; assembly: GCF_014748295.1. Classification (NCBI taxonomy): domain Bacteria; kingdom Bacillati; phylum Cyanobacteriota; class Cyanophyceae; order Oscillatoriales; family Microcoleaceae; genus Planktothrix; species Planktothrix sp. FACHB-1355. The sequence continues at coordinate 2,619 of NZ_JACJUP010000118.1, forward strand.
ACGATAACAGTATATCTCCTGAAGCAGGCGCTTTTTGGGATAGCTTGTCAATAGATAATCGACAAGTATCTTATCTGCAACCAACGGCTGAAGTAGCGGTAACAACCTTTGGTAATATTCCCACTCACTTATTTGTGTCCAGTTTAAAATCGCTGCATCTCCAGGTAAATCAACAAGGAAAATATCAGGTTGTTTTAACAGATGATTACCTGCGCGATGAATTGGCTATTTTTAATCAAAAAGCACTGCAATTACAGCAGCCTTGGATGTTAGTTAAACCTGTAGGAACTGTGATATGGATTGGGCCGATTTTCCATCCCGGAAAAACAGGTTGTTGGGAATGTTTAGCACAGCGATTAAGAGGAAATCGTCCTGTAGATGCGTTTATCCATCAAAGAAAAGGTAAACCCTCTTTTTTTCCTACTTCTAAAGCTGCACTACCTTCTACTCTTCAAACTGCATTTGGTTTAGCTGCTACAGAAGTTGCGAAATGGATTGCACAAGCAGAAAGTCAACAGTTAGAAGGTCAGGTATTAACACTGAATCTCAGGTCGCTGGAAATGCTTTCCCATCAGTTAGTTCGGCGTCCGCAATGTTGCAGTTGCGGTCAACCTGAATTATACGCTCCTACTCGCCCTCCCATCCCCATCAATTTACAAAGTCGTCCCAAAGCCATTGTCGAAGATGGCGGATATCGCAGCATCACCCCAGAAGAAACCTTGGCACAATACGGACATCATATCAGTCCGATTACCGGAGTAGTGCGAAATCTGGATCGCCTTTCTCACCCCACCAATCGCTGGAATCACACCTATATAGCCGGACACAACTTCGGTCTGATGTTCGATGACCTTTATTTTCTCCGCCAAACAGTCAGGGGTCGCAGCGGCGGTAAAGGTAAAACCGTAGACCAAGCAAAAGCCAGTGGTTTGTGCGAAGCAATAGAACGTTACTCTGGCACATTTCAGGGAGATGAAATCCGCATTCGCGCCACTTATCAAGACTTAGGCGAGACAGCTATTCATCCCCATACCTGCCTAAACTTTAGCTCAAAACAATATCAAAATCGACATCTTTGGAATGTACATTGCCCCCCGCATCAAAAAATACCAGAACCCTTCGATACCTCACGGATAATTGACTGGACTCCCATTTGGTCTTTAACGGATCGAACCTTCAAGTATCTGCCTACAGCTTATTGCTATTACGGATATCCTCGCTCTCAAAGTCCCGATTGCTGGGCAGACTCGAACGGAGCCGCAGCCGGAAATAATATAGAAGAAGCTATTCTACAAGGCTTTATGGAATTAGTAGAGCGGGATAGCGTTTGTTTGTGGTGGTACAATCGCTTACAAAGACCAGGTGTAAATTTAACAAGTTTTGATGACCCATATATTCGGGGACTACAGGAATATTACCGCACAATTGAACGCCTAATTTGGGTTCTTGATGTCACCAGCGATTTTGGCATTCCCACTTTTGTCGCTATTTCTAGCACTTTCGCTCGAAAAGTCACTCAGCTATTGTTTGGTTTTGGAACGCATTTCGATGCCAAAATAGCAATTACCAGAGCCTTAACTGAGGTTAATCAAGCACTTCCCCCGGTTTTTACAACACGGGAGGCAAACTCTGACCCAAACAATAATGAACCGGAGCAAACCACTATTGAAGATTGTCCCTATTTTCTTCCCCATCCTACCCTACCTGAAAAGATTTCCTCTGATTATTCCCAGTTTGGCCATGAAGATTTACTCAATGATGTTCTAGCTTGCCAAAAAATTGTCGAAAATATGGGAATGTCTATGTTTGTGCTGGATCAAACTCGTCCCGATATCAATTTAAATGTAGTAAAAGTTATTGTTCCTGGAATGCGCCATTATTGGCGGAGATTGGCACCAGGACGACTTTACAACGTACCCGTGCAGTTAGGATTGCTCTCACAACCATTACCAGAAGAAAAGCTAAATCCCCAGTCAATTTTTTAATATATCAAATGTCTGAAACTTCTATACTTTCTTTTTTACCAGGCATATCCCTAGAACAGCAAAATGAGGAATGGGTGCTTAACTATCAAACAGGAACCTACTCCAAAAACACAATTTCTTTGCCCAATTGTTCGCTGGGAATATTGCAGGCTTGGCAAGTACTATGCGGCGATGGAGGGACGCGGGAACAACTGAGTTCTCTGGTTCAAGAAACTGATGGTTTGTCCAAACTACCTGAATTTTATTATTATCTCGAACAATTTGAACGCCTCGGCCTGATCTGTCAAACTTTCTGTGCAGATGGAACACCGCTAGCCAAAATAGTTCCCCTTGTAAGAGCGCCCGCTTTTGCAATTCAGGAAGTTTCTCCCAAACAGTCTTATGTTTTGTCGCGGTTTGCTTATTTACATCGCCAGAACAATCAAATAGTACTGGAATCACCCCTATCTAAGGTGCAGTTGGTAATACTTGATTGGCGGGGAGGCGCTATTTTAGCCGAACTTAACCAACCATGTTCTTACTCTCAGCTATGCCAAAAAATATCTGGTATTTCTGCAAATGCCGTGCAACAATTCCTCAATTTGCTTGATGCTGCCAAGATGCTTTCAGAAGTTAAAATCGAGGGGGAAATTGCCGAAGATAAACAGGATGCTCTTGTGCAATGGGAATTTCACGATTTACTTTTCCACAGTAAGGTGAGAACCGGAAGACATCGCCAACCTGTGGGGAGAACCTATCGTTTTTTGGATAAAATTCCCCAACTTCCTGCTATTAAAAATCAGGTAACAGGCAGTATTATTTCCCTATATCGACCGGATATTGAAGCGCTCAAAAAAAATGATTTACCTTTTACTCGTGTTTTAGAAGAGAGAAAATCAATTCGACATTATGGCAACCAACCAATTAGCGATCGCCAACTGGGAGAATTTCTTTACCGTTCCCTCAGAGTTAGAGACATCCTCAAAACAGAAACAGAAGAACTGAGTAATCGGCCATATCCCAGTGCCGGAGCTTGCTACGAACTAGAAGTTTATACAACAATTAATTGTTGCGCTCACATACCCTCTGGTTTGTACCATTACAATCCTCAAGAACATCAACTTTCTTTAGTGTCTCCTAAAACTTCTCAAGTGGAAGCTTTATTAGAGGAAGCAGCGCAAAATAATCCAGAGAGACAAACTCCTCAAATTCTAATTATTTTAGCGGCTCGATTTCCCAGAGTTACCTGGTATTACGAATCCATCGCCTATGCTGGCATTCTGAAAAATGTGGGTGCTGTATTTCAAACTATGTATCTGGTGGCAACTACCCTCGACTTAGCCCCTTGCGCTATTGGTTGCGGCAACGCCGACTTATTTGCCGCTGCCGTAGGAACAGACTACTATGCTGAGTCCTCTGTTGGCGAATTCGCTCTATGTAGCAAGCAGTCTTAGAAATGCTCTCCTGGCGCTGCTCCACAGGCACAAAAGATCTACTGGCTTGTTGGTGACATTTAGGGTTTTGCTCATAGCTATCTTATGATTAAGTTGAGCGAACTAGCCCAACGATCGCTTGCACCAAAACGTCTAGCTCAATGGGTTTAGAGATATCTTTTTGGAAGCCTGCGGCAAGCACCTGTTGTTGACAAAGCGTATTTTAAGTCACCACGGCGACCCCTAACGGGGAAAGAACAATGAAACTCCAGCAATCGCTACAGGCTGGAAAGTGGACAAATCGTTACAGGTATAACGAATGCTTTTTCTCCCCAACCTCCAAAACTTTCTGACAGTTGTCATTGAAATTGTTCTGGCTTTATTCTTCGGGATGATGACGCTAGATTTTGTTACAGGATTAGTGAAACTCTGGCATTGTTGTGATTCAAAACTATTATACTGCCAACAACAACTTACGCCACAACAATTAACTGCTTCTCAATCACCGGATACTCCGCCAGCAATCTTTAATCAAGCTAGATTGGTAACTAAACAGTTAGAAAAGCGAACGAAACCTTCCTCTAACCTCGTAAAAGAAGCCGCAGTTGATAGTGAAACACTAACATTAATTGAGAAAGGTACACAGGTTACTATTCGTTCTGTTGGCAAACAATTGGGTATTGCCGTGAGAGTGAACGGTCGATATCAAAGATTGGATTACCTTCGGGCTCAAATCAAATATATTCTCAAATCCCAGCCAAATGAAGTAAGGCAAGCTTTCCAGCAAACTGAACAAAAAGCAGCTTAAAAATTGCTTACGCAAGTAAATAAGTGATAAGCAGAACGCTCTCAACAATGAGTTCCATATCGCTTGTTTACTCACCATGAATACTACATTCGCTAAAACTAGCCATGCCCCCATTCAACAATTGAATAAAGCTGAAAGAAAGCTGTTCTCTTTCGGTATCCAAGTGCGACCTCACCAGCATTTAGGCAAGGTTACATTTCCCGTGCGCTATTGCGGTGCTGGGTTTGGAGTCATCCTGTCATTTATAGGAAACCAACCTACAGAGCAAATGTGGGGTGATTTCTCCAGCACCGCCTATAGAGCTATCAAAGCACATTTCGATGCTTTTTGTGCAGTAGATAGTTTGTAGCTAATACCATCAGTCCGTTTTCGTTGCGTTCACACGCACAGTGGAAACGGACAATTAATTTTTTGGCATTTATGAACCAAAATAACCTGAAAATTCTTCTGCACCAATTAAATCACTACTACCATCAAAGGCGCAAAAATAAGCAAGAGCGAGTAAAACAATTGTTAACCAGACACTTGAACAAATTGCATAGACAAATCCGAAAGCTAATTGAAGCGCAGTAGTTGCTAACAGTGCTAACGCACGAAAAACAATGAATAATTACAAAGGTTGAATTATGCCTACCACAGCTAGTACAATTGTGAGCGATCGCAAGCAAGTTATGAGAGTTTCAGAATTCAGTTTAGTTGAATTGAATTCTGAAGATAGCAATAATAATATAGCAGGTCGCTTGCGTTTTCCACCCCTATGCGCTCGTGCTGCTATTAGGGATATTATTGCATTGCTAATCGAAGATAATGCAACAATTATATCCCAGCATTGTATTGGCGATCGCACCGCTACTACCGGATGGTCAAGTTTGGTATTTCATGCACCAGTAAGCACTTATCAACAGTTAATGCAAACTGCGCGACCATCAAATTTACAGGTAGTTAGAGATAGTACTGCTATGTTATTGCAAGAGCTATTAACGGCTAATCAAGGTACTCCCAATCCTGTTGAAAAGGTAACAAAAGTAGAAGCAAATGGTGCTACAGTTACAAACGAGCCAGTAGAGCTAGCTTCCTCAGAAATTGATGCAGAAGATGAATCATCAGATGAAGTTCCTGCTGAAGTAGCAGAGTGGTTAGTAATTTCCGAGCAAAAGAGCAAATTTCAAGATAGGGATACTGCTGAAAATTCGGTTGTATGCTCTGAAACTCAAGCAGCCTTTCCTGAGTCCAATTCTAACAACCAGATGGCTACAGAAGAACAACTCAAACTACTGACTCTCGCTAAGTTGAAGGAACTGGCATTAAAACATGATATTCAAGGTCGTTCGACTATGACCAAGAATTTGGCAAGCGCCCATAAACTATTAGTACCTAAACTCGTAGGATTGATTGCATCTGATGAAATTTGAATAAAAGGCTATCCCGCTTAGTGATGAGCGGGATAATATTTGTCATCCGCGATCGATTTGTTGATAAATTACATCGTTTACAGCTTTTCCAGAGGCGATCGCGTGATACCACTTTTATCTAACTTCTGCTCCAGTTCTATGATAAACGCAAAGTCTTCCGGCGGTAAAAGCTGGTTTCCGCTGTTGACTTTACCTACTGTTTGCTCGTTTTCTAAAAATGAGAACGCCTGTCTAAATTGATACGGACTTGTCTGGATAGGCGCATCAAAATGGCAGGCTATAATCTGCTGAAAATTCCAACTAGCTACTTTATCAGCCCAGTCAAGGGTTTTCTTAGGTGCGTGGTCGAGAATGAAGATTTGCAAAATGGGAGCTACAAAAGGTCTTCCGCCCCCTCGCAGTCGATCGAACGAGCGCTGCCAGTCATCTTTCCACCGGAACGGAAACAAACCAAAATAAGCTTTTTTCGACCTATCCGGTGCTTTCAAGGCATCGCGAAACGCCTGTTTGAGCGATACTGGCTCCAATGCGCTCGGTGCGAAGTAAAGTGCAAACAAGCATATCCGCTGCCATCCTTTGCTGCGGTTTTCCTCGCTATCAGTAATTACATCTAAGGCTGTATCTCTGGCGTGGAACAGCAAGGCATAGGAGTCTAATTGAACGATTGGAGGCGGCGCTTCTGGTACTGCCAGCACTGTATCTGTTAGCAGCAGCGTGCGCGAGTTTTTGTGGAACAATGCTACTTCCACAAACGACCCGCGTCCGAGATTGATATCCAATATGGCGTACTCAAAATCATCAGCAAAGGGTGCTAAGCTACTGTCTTCCGGTAGTACGTGAGTCCGATTTCGAGGAAAACCGAGCCAACTTAAAGGCAAGTTTATCGGATAACTCCACTGAGAAGGTGTTACAAAAACCTGTGCTGAAGGAAATTGTCTGGCAAATGGGCCAACAAAAACTTTGTGTTCCAATCCAGAGGCAGTTGGCAGGATGATGTACCTAACATTGCCGTGAATAGCTACCAACTCTTTGACAAGTTTGATGCACTCTTTTGTCGGTGCGATCGGGGCATAAACTAGCAGACCGCCCTTTGAGAGCTTAACAACGGTCATGCGAATCGGCACGACAGTATATAAGATGCCTTGTATTTGATCGAATGTCCAGATGGTATCTTCGTAAGCTTCTGTGCGAACTGTCCGACGCTTGCTGTAGGGGTAGAGCGGCACCAGAGGCCAAAAACCCCATACCCAGTCTCTAGGATTGATGCTCGAACTAGCCTGCTGTGGTTTGGTTTCTTGCCCTTCTTGAAGTGATCCCATCGGCTCCACACTTTCCTCGATAATCTCCTAAATTTTTAAATCTTTATTTCTTTATATTTTAAATAATTCTGAACCTATCATCTATATTTTAGCAAAGCTAACGCTTTTACATGAACGAACATTTAAAAGCGTTTAACCATAATGCACAGACATAATTTCGCTCAAAATATCAATCTCGGTTTGCATACTAACTGCGGTAAGCTCAAGTTGGTAAACTGGATTTTAGCTAAATGCCAAGCAGCAGAATTTCTCGGTCAAGACGGAGATGCCGGATTGCGAAAAGTATTTCGGGTATTACCGGAAATTAAATC
>NZ_JACJUP010001180.1:0-2134 GCF_014748295.1 Planktothrix sp. FACHB-1355
GAATTTTGCTTTGCAGATGCAACTGATTCTATCCAAATTCCCTTCACAGAAATAGCTATAGCTACTGAGTGGGGGAAACATTTGCAACAGGAATTGCAAGGTTATAGTTAGGGTCTAGAAAGTCAAAATTCAAAAGTCAAAATTCAAAAGTCAAAAGTCAAAAGCGCCTAACGCACCACGCCCCAAATTCGTACCAATTAATATGTTATATCGTAGGCTTTTCGGATTTATGGGGAAAAATGTTCGTCTTAATGTTAAAGTTGATTGTGATGCCTAACCCAGCCTACGATTAAATAACTTTTTATAATCACCACAAAAAATAGAGTTGATTTTTGGGTATGTTGTTGCGCTTTAGCGCTAAAGCGCAACAACGTACTTGTGTTTAATGTGCTTGGGTAAGACTTGAGAAATCGATTAGTCTTGACCGGTGACTTTTTCAATTATTTTGCTAGCTTCTTGGATGATGCCGTTATCTGGTTGCTTTTCTTCGTATTTGCCGAGATTTTTTTCGTAAGCTTTTTCCAGACCTTGAGGATCGTCAACTGCTTTCACTGCTTTTTCGTAAGTATCTACGCGATTATGGGCAGCTTGGTTAGTTTGAGCGGCGTTATCAATTCCTCTCTCTAAAGTTGGTTGTCTTTCTGTGGGGGCGGCGGCTAAACTTGGCTGACTGAAAATGAATAAACTTGAGAGGCCAATCAAGCTAATCAAGCTGAAAATAAAAAAGCTTTGGCGAAATGCCTGCTTTAAGTTGGAAAAAAGGCGCTGCATAGTATTTTCCTTTTTGTTTTTGTCACAAGTATCCTAATTGTTTAGTTAAGGCTGTAACTTCTGTCAAAAGATACATCAAACTGTATTCCCAATTACAGATTTTTAATTGTAACTACTCTGGGATTTTAACCACAGATATCCACAGATGAACACAGATGTCTTTGTGCTTTTCGGATCGGGAATAAGATTTTTGGGATCGGTTTTTCGATCGCATCCCTGACTTGTTGGGGAAGTCGGGGATCTCTTCGATCAAAAAGTGAAATGTTTTGCAGTACCATCATCTTGGAAGTGCTGTTCGCCTATGCCTGAGAGTTGGACGATCGCATCCCGCACTGGTGGGGAAAATTGTCCTTCACGCGCCCCAATTTCGACAATTATTTGTTGTCCTTCTCGATAAACGCGATATGTGGTGGTCGCCCAAGCGCCTGTTTTGTGGGCAAAGGTATGACCGTCATCTTCGTAAAGTGTCCATTCACCTGTACCGGGCCAAATACGCAACGTTAAGCGATCGAGGGGACGTTCGTCAACGTATTGCATTACGGGTGCCATTGGGATAATCGCACCGCCGCGAACGTACAGAGGCATTCTTTCTAGAGGCGCGTGGGCGAGGATGTGAATTGGCCCTTCGTAGCGATTGCCACTCCACCAGTCATACCACGTACCTTCGGGCAAGTATACGGCGCGATGTTCCTTTCCGGGTCGGTAGATGGGCGCTGCCATCAGGGATGGGCCGAGCAATACTTGATCGTAGAGGTTGTAGGTTTTCGGATCGTTGGGAAAATGATAGAGTAACGGACGCAAAATCGGTGCGCCAGTTGTGGCTGCTGACCAGAAAAGTGTGTAAATATAAGGCAATAATTGATAGCGCAAATTGATGTATTCGCGGCAAATTTTTTCGACTGTTTCGCCAAATACCCACGGTTCGTGTCGTGCGGTACTCATTGCTGAATGACCGCGCATTAAGGGGTAAAGCATTCCCACTTGCATCCATCGAGCGAATAATTCCGCTGTGGCGTTGCCAGCAAAACCGCCAATATCGCAACCGACAAATTGCACGCCCGACAATCCCATATTGCAAAGCATTGGTAGCGACATTTCCAAATGCTCCCATAAGGATTGATTGTCACCCATCCACACAGATGACCAGCGTTGAATGCCTGCAAAACCCGATCGCGTCAGCACGAACGATCGCTCGATCGCACGATGTTTTTCCAGTCCTTGAAAACAAGCTTTAGCCATTGACAAGCCATACAAGTTATGTGCTTCTAAATGATTTGTGAGTTCGTTGGAATTTCCTTGGGGTGCATCGAGGGGAAACCAAATTTTATTGCCGGGGTCGCCAAAAGGTCGATCGTCTAATGCC
>NZ_JACJUP010001181.1:0-2094 GCF_014748295.1 Planktothrix sp. FACHB-1355
CACATAATAAACACTTATCTAGCTAGGATTTCGCCCCTCTACTGCAAGTTGCCATAGGGCAAACTAAGCGTGTAAATAATCTCAAAATCTTACCTAGTACAGGCGGAAAGATCCAGATTCGATCTAAAAAATCGGCGGAAAATATCGACGGTTTGGTTACTGCTATCCAGTCTGCGATCGACTGCACACTGCATATCACCCATGAAGACAGCAAAACAGCAGAGGAAGAAATAAAACTTTTTCAAGAAACAGCAGCAGTTTTTGCAAATGTAACTGAGGTGGTTAACCATATTATTTTAAAATTTTTTATAGGTGCAGTGGAGGTTATTAATGAAGCTAACTAGAGTCTCTTGTCTGTAATTTAGTATTTTAGCGTTTAGACTGCTCGCTTCCCTAAATTACACTTATAAAAAAGAGAGTATAATCGATTACCGAGGGCGCAAGCTCTTTGGGCTGACTGCTATCTCTAAACAATAATGTTTAACAACCTATCTTTACGAGCTAAAGCCATCGGTTTTGCGATCGCCCTCGGTACATTGCCGGTGCTGGGCATAGGCGCAATAGCTTACTACTTTGCCAACCGTTCGATTACGGAAGACGTAATGCGATTGCAGCAAGCCTATGCAGTAGAACTAGCCGACAAAATCAGCCGTTTCATGTTTGAGCGCTACGGAGACATTCAGGCGATCGGGAACCTAGCCATTCTCGCCGATCCTCGCGTCAGCAGCATAGTTCCTCAAAAGCAAAAGGAAGAAACGCTCAATCGCTACCTGGATACTTACCGAGTATACGATAATATTGCCGTCTTCGATCTGTCGGGAAACTTAATTGTTAAATCGCGAGGTGAAGCGAGCGGAAATCATAGCAATCGAGAATATTTTCAGCAAGTCCTCAAAACACAACGTCCCTTTATCAGCGCTCCAGAATTTTCACAGTCTACAAATGACTGGGCGATTTACATCGCGGCACCGGTAAAAAATGTCATTACAGGTAAAATTATTGCCATAGCCCGATCGCGTCTACCCGTCAAATACCTGAGAGAACGCATCAAAACCCTCGGTAGCTCTCAAGAGCAATCCCATGTAATCGACCCTTCTGGCAAAATCTTTGTAACTTACGATCCAAAAGAGGCAGGTCAACAGATCGAATCAGAGTATCCCCTTTTCGATCGAGTGCAAGCAGAAAAACAGGCAGATGTTAAAGTCGTTTTTTCCCGCTCTGACAAAACCGACAAAGTACTGGCTACGGCTCCCACCCCAGAACTAGCAGGGATGCCAAAATTAAACTGGATTGTACTGGTTGATAACGATACAGCCATTGCCTTCAGACCGCAGAGAGATCTGCTAGTAACGCTGTTGATCGGAACGGGAGCAACTGCCATACTGGTAAGCGCGATCGCAGCTGTAATTGCCGATCGCACCACCAAATCTATCAACCTGATCGTCAGCTCCATCAGTGTTTCCACCAGTGAAATTGCTTCCACAGTTGAGCAACAGGAACGAGTCGCCACTCAACAGGCTAGTTCTGTCAATCAAACCACCGCGACAATGAACGAGTTGGGTGCATCCTCAAGATCTACAGCAGAACAAGCGCAATTAGCTGCCGAAAGTGCCCGTGAAGTATTAAATTTGGCAGAATCATCAGCAACAGCTGCACGTCAAGTCTTAAACCTAGCCCAGCAAGGTACTCAGACAGTAGAGCGAACCCTAGAGGGAATGTCTGCCCTCAAAGAAAAAGTAGGTGCGATCGCACAGCAAACCCTACACTTGACAGAACAGACCAATCAAATTACTGGTATCACTAATATAGTTACCGACTTGGCTACCCAAACCCATATGCTCGCGCTTAACGCCGCTGTAGAAGCAGTGCGTGCGGGAGAACACGGCAAAGGATTTGGCGTCGTCGCCGCTGAAATCCGGAAACTTGCCGATCAAAGCAAACAATCAGCGCAGAAAATTAACGCCTTAGTTATTGGTATTCAATCGGCAATTAATTCCACAGTAATAGTGACAAATGAAGGCAGAAAAACAGCAGAAGAAGGAATCAAACTTTCTCAAGAAACAGCAGAAGCCTTTACAAGCGTGACCAAAGGAA
>NZ_JACJUP010001182.1:0-2131 GCF_014748295.1 Planktothrix sp. FACHB-1355
TCTTCCGATCTATTTATAGCCAAGATATCTACTTTCAAGACCCGGTTAACAAATTTAAAGGAAAATTTAATTATCGCATTATTTTTTGGACGCTGCGATTTCACGCGAAACTATTTTTTACGGAAATATACTTCGATCTCCATGACGTGAATCAGACAGAGCCGGACATCATTTTGGCCAATTGGACTGTGCGCGGTATTTTGCGTCTTCCCTGGAAAGCTCGCATATTTTTCAACGGCTACTCTACTTACAAACTCAACAAAGATATTTTGATATACGAGCATATTGATATCTGGGATCGCCCTCCTGGCGAAATTTTGAAACAGTTCATTCGCAAGGGAGGAGAAAGCTAGCGCCGCTACGCAGAAGTCAAAAGTCAAAAATATTTTGAATGTCAGGCATTCAGCTACTTTCGGCTTCCTGGATTAGAGCCAGTGCAAATAAATTAAGAAATATAATCGGCAAGGAATTCTCGCATATATTGATTTACAACTTCGGGTCTGTCTTGCTGTACCCAGTGACTACAGTTGGGGATGTACTTAATTTGAAAATCTCTGACATAAGCTTCTGTACCGTAGGTGAGTTCTTTCCCAAGGGCTGTATCGTTTTCTCCCCAAATCATCAGTGTAGGAACTTCCAGAATTTGCCAGACTTCTTTGATAAATACCTGCCGAAAAATATTGCGATAATAACTCAACATCGCTTTTATAGCACCTGGTTTGGCAGCGGCATTTTTGTATGTTTCGATATCTGCTGAAGCAAAGTTGTTTTTATTAAAAGTCGTCTTAATAAAAACTGATTTAATTGCTTTGTAATCAGATAATTGCAAAACAAATTCCGGTAGTACAGGTAACTGAAAAAAGAAGATATACCAGCTACGCATCAACTGTTGCGGATTTGTAAAGAAAGCCTGGAAAAATTTGGCAGGGTGAGGTACATTCATAATAATCAATCGCTCTACGATTTCCGGATAAGTGTAGGCAAAATTCCAAGCGATCGCAGCACCCCAGTCATGCCCTACAAGCACACATTTTTGGTAACCTAATGTCTCGATCGCGCCCTTAACATCTTTGATAAATTCATCCATCACATAAGCAGATTTATTTGTTGGTTTATCGCTGTCATTGTATCCGCGTAAATCAAGGGCGACAACCTTAAAATCCTTAGAAAATTGTGGAATTTGATATCGCCAAGAATACCAAAATTCAGGAAATCCATGCAGCATCAGCATCAGGGAACCTTCTCCCTGAGTTACGCAGTGCAGCTTTATCCCATTAGTATTAATATAATTGTGCTGCCAGGAATTTTCTATAACAGACATTGATATTTCCTAAATAAATGGTAGGGTGGGCATTGCCCACCATCGAGAAAGAAAAAAGGGAACAGACATTTTGATGGGCATTGCCCACCCTACGTTAAATTACAACCAGCGATTTATCGCCACCAGTATCGCTGACCTTGCCAAAAAATGCCAATGGGAAGACCCATTAACTGATTTGGATTTTGTTTGAAATTCATTAGAATAGCTGGTAGAGGGAAGAGTAACTTGAAAGCAATAACTAAGGCTACACAGGGAATTAACGCCCACAAAACACCGGCATTGATTCTCACTTGCGGATAAAATCGCTCAAGTAAGTAAACTGCGAGTACACCCACGCAAGCTGCTACGAGAAAATTCATGAATACACCAGTAGGGCCTGAATATATAAAATTTAGCGTTGCTTCGACTATAGAAGAGTATTTCAGCCCTAAACCTACTAGCAACTCTACAATGATAACAATAAGTGTGGTGAGGACAGAAACTTGTAATAAAGATGACCAAGGCAGGAGTTTTAAGCTACCCAGAGGATCTCGCATATTGTTTCCAGCTAAGAGATTGATTTAATTTTATCTTGACTGGCGAGTTTCCAGTAGCGCCAGTCTATGATTGCGGTACTTTCTGGAAGGCTCTTTCTGTCTGAGGTCTGGCTAGTTTAGCTTTGTCTGATGGGAATTTCAATCGCAAACTCCGCCCCTTTACCGGGTGTTGAAATGCACTTTAGCTGGCCACCATGTTTTTCCACAACAATTTGATAGCTAATAGACAACCCCAAACCGGTGCCTTTACCGACTGGTTTAGTTGTAAAGAAAG
>NZ_JACJUP010001183.1:0-2091 GCF_014748295.1 Planktothrix sp. FACHB-1355
CATGATGATTTCCCTGTAACTTACTTGAATGGTTGTTTGGCTTGAAATTACTAGATTTGAAAAGATGCCTATGATGAGATTGGCAGTCGGATGCAGAACTCGGTACCGCGACCAATAGTTGACTCAACTTCGATACTTCCCTGATGTTTTTCGACGACAATCTGACGGGCAATAGCTAACCCTAGGTTTGGATAATCAGAGGTGAGTTGAGATTTTTGCCAATGGTGTACTGATTGTGAAACAACAACAGTTCGCTAAAGGTGGGATAGGGATTTTTCAGCAGTTTGATAACCACTGGTAGTGAGTCCCTTTCTCTGACTGCGCGATAAACCAGTGTTCGGGAGCCATTATAGAGCTGTTCTCTGATGCTATATCCGGGAATACTGACAAGAGTGCTAACCATAATTGCGCTCATCCTCCTAATTTTTAAATTTGGTCTTTCCAGATTTCTGAAGTTTTCTTTAAATTCTATCAAAAATTTACACGGGGATTTCAATTATAAATTCAGTACCCTCTCCGGGTGTGGAAATACAACTTAACTTACCTCGATGTTTTTCTACCACAATCGAATAGCTAGTTGACAGTCCCAAGCCAGTACCGCTACCTACTGGTTTAGTCGTAAAAAATGGATTAAATATATGATTTTGCACCGACTTACTCATGCCTATACCGTTATCTATAATGCGAATAATGATAGTTTTTTCTTCAGTTAATTCCGTCCGAATTATAATAGTCGGTTGGCAATTTTCCTTTGATGTATCCAATGCGTCAATGGCATTGTTGATGATATTCATAAATACTTGATTCAGAGCCGAAGCATAACAACTAACTAAAGGTAATAATCCATATTTTTTGCTGACTGTAATTTCGGGACGTTTATTATTACTTTGAAATCGATGCTGCAAAATTAACAACGTACTTTCCAGACCAGAGTGAATGTCTACTTCTTTTATTTCTGATTCATCCAAACGGGAAAAATTTCGCAGTGACAGCACTATTTGACGAATTCTTTCTACTCCAAAATTCATAGAAGATAGGATATTTGGTAAATCTTCCAATAAAAAGCTCAAGTCGATATCGGCTTTTTTTTGAGCAATTTCTGGAAATGGATCGGGATAAAGCTGCTGATATAAATCATTCAATTCAATTAAGGATTTAACATATTCTTTGGCGGGTTGTAAGTTGCCATAGATAAAATTAATTGGATTGTTAATTTCATGAGCAATTCCAGCCACTAACTGTCCTAAACTAGACATTTTCTCAGCTTGAATGAGTTGGGCTTGCGTTGAGTAAAGTTGAGCGAGTGTTGATTCTAACTGAGTAGCTTTTGCTGTTAATTCCTGGGTGCGTTCTGCTACTTTTTGTTCGAGAGTGTGAGAATAATCCTCTAATCGATCGTAAAGTTTGGCATTCTCTAGAGAAATTGCAGCTTGAGTGCAGAGTAAGTTGAGTAGTTCGATGCGATCGCTTGTAAATGCTCCCACTGTCAAATTATTTTCTAAGTACAAAATGGCAATCAATTTGCCTTGGTTGAGAATTGGCGCGCAGAAAATAGTCTTGGGTGTATGGTGCAGAATATAAGGATCGGCAAGCAAAGTTGGCTCGACTGCGGCATTTTCCACAACAGCCGCAACCAGAGTATTTTTAACTCGATTAATTAAGCTAACAGAGACTATTTCCTCACAGGGCAGAGATTGTAAAATTATCGCAGGTTGTTGCAGTTGGGATAATGCCTCAATTACCCAACAGTCACCTTTTGGTATGAGTAAAGCACATTTATTGGCTCCAGCGCTTTCCAGGATTACTTTCAGTAAAGTTGAGAGTAATTTCTCTAACTCAATTTCGCGGGAAAGCGATTGAAAAGCTTTGAGAATAGTTGCCAAATCGAGAGCTTCGGAAACGCTAGGATGACTGCGGTTAGAACCTTGAACTGTGTGATAAGAGCTAGAAATGATTGTTTCTATTGGTTTGAAATTCGGTTGTTGTTTGTGCAGAATTGCTAGAAGTAATTGGGGATAGCGGCTTTCTAAATCGATAACTTTGGCTTTGGCACCCCACCGCGCATAACAGTAATAAGCCTCCATCATGTAG
>NZ_JACJUP010001184.1:0-2129 GCF_014748295.1 Planktothrix sp. FACHB-1355
CACGGTATTTCCGATCTCCGAGGCGATGGCAGAAGAAGTTCAAAAAGCCAATCCAGGTGTAAAAGTCACTGTGGGTAAATCAGGGACCGGTGGAGGCTTTAAAAAGTTCTGTAACGGAGAAACCGATATCTCCAACGCTTCTCGCCCAATCAAACCAGAAGAAGTAGATTTGTGCAAGAAAGGTAACGTTGAGTACGTCGAACTTCCGGTAGCATATGACGGACTCTCCGTGGTCGTAAACCCCCAAAACACCTTTGCACAGTGCCTGAAAGTCGATGAACTCAAAAAAATGTGGGAACCGACAGCACAGGCCAAAGTTACTACCTGGAATCAAATTCGCCCCAGTTTCCCCAACGAAAGAATAGGTTTGTATGGGCCTGGTACGGATTCGGGCACCTATGACTTCTTTACCAAAGCGATTGTAGGTGAGGAAGGTAAAAGCCGAGGCGACTACACTGCCAGCGAAGATGACAATACTTTGGTACAGGGCGTTAGCGCGGATAAAGGCGGAATTGCTTTCTTTGGCTATGCCTATTACGCAGAAAACAAAGATAAGTTAAAGCTAGTTGCGATCGATGGAGGTAAAGGTTGCGTTGAACCCAGCGAAGCAACTATCAACGATGGCACATATCAGCCGCTAGCTCGCCCAGAGTTTATCTACGTCAAGAAAACTGCGGCGTCTCGCCCAGAAGTAAAAGCTTTTGTCGAATATATGCTCGCTCCCGCCAACAAAAAGTTGATTTCGGAAGTCGGCTACGTTCCTCTTCCAGATGAGTTGCTCACAGAAGTTCAGGCACGCTTCCAAGCGGGCAAGGTAGGTTCAATATTTGAGGGTAAAGGCTCTCAAGTCGGTTTGACCTTAAAAGACTTACTCAAGCAAGAGAAGTAGTTTAGATCTGATTAATCAAGGCAAGAGAGAGAGGGAAAAGGGAAAAGGGAGAGGGAAGAGTGAAGAGGGAAAAAGGAAAAGGGAAAAGAATAATTCTTCTGCTCCCCCGCTCTCCCGCTCTTCCGCTCCGCCGCTCCCCCGCTCCCCTAACACCTAACCCCTAGTTCCTAGCCCAATAACCAATGACTACAAACCCGTCATCTACCGAGCAGATAAATCGCGATTTGTTTCGTCCCAATCGCCAGTTAAACAAGTGGGTAGAGTTAGTAGTAAAAACCATTTTTGCTTTATTTGCGCTTGTTTCTGTGGCAACAACGATTGGGATTGTCCTGACTCTGATTTTTGAAACATTTGCATTTTTCAGTGAAATACCGATATGGCGATTTCTGACAGATACACAATGGACACCGAGGTTCTTCAATCCTCAATACGGTATTTTTGTACTGATCAGCGCTACGTTGCTTACCAGCACGATCGCGATCTCTGTGGCTTTGCCTGTAGGCTTGTTATCTGCGATTTGTTTGAGTGAATACGCACCTGCTAAAATACGTCGCTGGCTCAAACCAGCCTTAGAAATTCTGGCCGGAGTACCCACAGTAGTGTTCGGTTACTTTGCGTTGCTGTTGGTAACGCCTTTTCTGCAAAAAATTATCCCAGGCTTGCAGGGTTTCAACGCCTTGAGCGCCGGACTGGTATTGGGAGTATCGATAATCCCCTTAGTCGCTTCCCTGAGCGAAGATGCGATATATGCCGTCCCGCGCAGCCTCAGAGAAGGAGCTTACGCTTTGGGAGCGACCAAACGAGAGACGATCGTCGGGGTAGTGCTACCATCGGCGTTATCCGGTATTGTCGCTTCATTTGTTTTGGCAATCTCCCGCGCAGTGGGAGAAACGATGATTGTAGCGATCGCAGCTGGTCAAAACCCAACTCTGGGTCTTAATCCCTTTGTGCCCGTAATGACTATGACAGCTTACATCGTACAAGCTAGTCTAGGCGATACACCAGCTGGCTCGCTCGCTTACAGAACTTTGTTTGCCGTCGGTATGACTTTGTTTTTAATCACCTTGGCCTTGAATATATTCAGCTTTTGGTTTGTTCGCCGATTTCGGGAGAAATACGAGTAATGACTATGCAAGAACCGAAATCCTTTGCCAGCAGCGATTCGTCAGAGAATGGGCTATTTAAAGTGGCTCTGCCCACTCGCTATAACTTTGATAGAATTTTTGTCATAGCCACTTGG
>NZ_JACJUP010001185.1:0-2126 GCF_014748295.1 Planktothrix sp. FACHB-1355
ACAGTACTCCCATTTGCATGAAAATCACTCCCAAGCTATTACCAAAGTTATGACTAATATTATTGGGGGAATAGACCTTTATTTAATCGGAATAGTTTTGATGATTTTCAGTTTTGGGATATACGAGTTATTTATTTCCAAAATAGACGTTGGCAGAGCTAATAAGGAAATCCGCATTTTGGAAATTCACTCTTTAGATGAACTCAAAGAAAAAGTGTTAAAAGTCATTGTTATGGTGTTGGTAGTTAGCTTTTTTAAACAAGTTACAGCGATGCCAATACAAAACTACCAAGATATACTTTATTTAGCTATCTCGATTATACTCATTGCCGCCAGCAGTTACTTGATGCACAAGTCACATTCTGGTAACCAAAACAAGTCATCTCATGAATAAGGCTGGTTTTTAAGTTTTCATTATCCTTAGTGGGGTAGCGGGGGAGTGGGCAGGGAGGAGACTATGTTGAATACGTAAAGTTTTGTATAGATATGACAAAAAAATCGATCGCTAGCTTTGCAGGATGAGCAAAAAAGCATTTTTGCTTGGAAACACTCAATCCAAAACCTAATATGGCAACCAGAAATATGGAATAGGAGCTAGTTTACTTTGATAACTTAGGAGGATAAAATGAAACTAAATTTCATATTCACTACAATTGCAAGTGGATTTTTTACTGTATTAAATACACCTATTTTATCATCAGCACAATTAGATATTTGTCGCAATTACACAGTTCAAGATCCGCGAGATACTTATGTAAACTTGCGTGCTACTCCCAACGGACGTATTATCAGAAGAATCACTAACGGAACTCAGGTAACTGCTACAGGAATAGAAAGAAATGGTTGGCTTCAAGTGCGAGTAGGAAAATCCGGAAGCAGAGGTTGGATAGATGGGGATGGTCTGGTTCAAAATGAGGATTACGTAGTTTTCGATCCCAAGGATACAGGTGTGAATATTCGCAAAGAACCCAACGGAGAAATTATCGGTCGCATACCAAATGGTACAACTATAGACGAACCGATTAATTACGTTGGCAGCTGGGCGGAAATACCCCAGTTTAATGGTTTCATAAATGAACGTTTAATTCGCGAACCTGATTGCGATTTTTAGTGGCTAATTATGCCATTTTTAGTCTGGGATATTCTTGTAATTTCACTACTGAGATAAATAAAATTAAAAACTCCGTTGTTTGTAACTCAGTTTTGATAAACGATCTTCTTTTAATTAGCAGAGAAACCTGGTTTTTAAAAGAAACCAGGTTTCTCATATTTTTGTTCTCAGATTTGCTTAGCTATTAACAACATTCACCTTGACAACTTTCCGCTGCAATTCTTCTGCTTTGGGTAGAGTTAGGGTCAGGATGCCATTTTTGAATTCGGCTTGGACTTTATCGTTTTGGATAAGAACGGGTAGTTGAACTGTGCGCTGGAACTTGCCATAGCGGAATTCAGAGTGATAAAAACCCTTGTGTTCAGCTTGTTTTTCATAGCGGCGTTCGCCAGCAAGGGAAACTGCTTCGCGAGTAACGTGGATATCCAAATCTTTGCCTTCCACGCCGGGAATTTCTGCCCGCAAAGTGAGATGATTTTCTTCATCGTGTAATTCTATTGCAGGCACCCAACCTTGGGAAGTTTCGCCGTTGTATTGTGCTAATTCGTCAAACATCCGATCCATTTGACGACGCAGGGTTTCCATTTCTTGAAAAGGCTGCAAACGTACAATTCTCATAATCCCAGTAACCTTCGCAACTGTTTTACAGAAACTGAATCAAATGCTTACTAAATAATCGGCTATAGATACGCTATTGAGGCTGTAAACCTTTGCGTTTATTCAGCTTTGCGTCTCTAAGCACAGTTCTATAGTGCCTTAAAACAGAATATCGGTAAGTGAGGTAAACCCTACTAATTGAGTGCGACTTTCCCGATTGTTTGGGTTACTTTTCGCTAAAGCGACGCTGGAGTTGTTTGAGAATTTGATACATTTCGGGAAGGCGGTTGTAGATAGCAGCTGTTTTGAGAAAATGTTTGTGGGAAATAGCTGGAATACCAGAGACAATTTCTCCTGGTTCTACATCATTATGAATTCCGGCTTTGGCGGAAGCGATCGCACCATCTCCAATCTTAGC
>NZ_JACJUP010001186.1:0-2084 GCF_014748295.1 Planktothrix sp. FACHB-1355
TATTCCACCCGATCGACAAGTTCCAAGTAAATGATTATTTTCTACTTTTTGGGAAGGAGGTATTTGGGGATGAGGAAACAGCTGCTTATTGGCAATTAGTAACTCCTCTAACTTTTCAGCCGACACTGGTGGACTGAATAGATAGCCTTGCACTGCATCGCACCTATTTTCATACAGGAAAGTTAGCTCTGCTTCTGTTTCCACACCTTCCGCGAGCGCCTTGAAATTCAAGCTGTGAGCCATTTGAATTATTGCTTTAGTAATTGCTGCGTTTTTAGAATCGTTAGTAATGTTGCGGACAAATATTTGGTCGATTTTGAGCGTGTCCAGAGGAAATATTTTCAAATAGCTTAATGAAGAATAACCAGTACCAAAATCATCGATCGATATCTGAACTCCTAGCTCTTTCAAACTATTTAATGTTTGAATCGCCGCTTGTGGATCTTGCACAATTGTACTTTCTGTCAGTTCTAATTCCAGATAACTGGGTTCTAGACCTGTTTCTGCTAGTATTTGGACAATTCTGTCCCTAAGATTGGCTTGATGAAATTGACGAGCTGATAGGTTGACAGCTACCCTGAAAGGCGGAAAGCAGGTGCATTCTTTTTGTTTGCTCTGCCACAATCTGGCTTGTTTGCAAGCTGTGCTTAAAATCCATTCTCCAATAGGTACGATCGAGCCTGTTTCTTCTGCTAGGGGTATAAATTCTCTAGGAGAAACAAACCCCCTTTCTGGATGGTGCCAACGTAACAATACTTCTGCGCCCATTATGCGTCCGGTTTGCAGCTCTATCTGGGGTTGATAGTATGCCTGAAATTCCCCTCTTGCCAAGGCGATATGCAAGTTATTTTTTAACTCATTAAATCCTTCTTCTATCAGCGGTTGTGCTGCGGTAGAGTTATATATTATATCTGCCTGCCTTTGCAATCTAGCTGCGATCGCACCCAACAATTCCGATCTCGTAAACGGCTTCGTTACATAATCATCCGCTCCCAAATTCATACCTTGGCGTACCTCCGTGCGATCGGCTTTAGCACTGAGAAAAATGAACGGAATCTTTGCCGTGTTGCGGTTTTGGCGCAGCAAAGTCAGTACGCCGTAGCCATCCAGCTTAGACATCATTACGTCGCATACAATCAAGTCTGGCATATGCGTCTGTGCTAACTGCACTCCCAATATGCCATTGTCTGCGCCAATCACCTCAAAACCTTCAGCGCCAAGAAGTTTGACCAGGTTAGATCTTACTGGCAGATCGTCTTCTATTACGAGAATCTTTTTCATTTTTATTTTCCTAAGTTTAGCTGCATTCACTCCTTACCTTATTAGTTTATTGAGAATATATTCCTGCTAATAAATTTAAAGCTTAAATAAAAGTAAAATTTATTTTTTGTATCACAACATACATTATTTACGATTTTTTTGTTTTCTGCTCCCTCTTTTTTCTGCGAGTCAGATATGAATAGGCAGATATACTTTAAATGTCGTACCGACTCCCTGTTGACTATACACTGCGATCTGGCCTCCGTGTAAATCTACACATTTTTTTACAATGGCCAGACCCAAACCAGTTCCAGCTACACTGCCTGCGTTGCTAGCTCGATAGAAAAACTCAAACAGACGAGGCCGATCTTCCATCGGAATACCAATCCCTCGATCTTGAATCTCAAAGACCGCTTCACCATTTTCGCAGCTAAGGGTAAATTTAATCCGGCTGCCTTGCGGCGAATATTTAATAGCATTAGAAAGTAAATTTGCCAGAATTTGCCGCAACAAGTTTTCATCAAATAAGGGCAAATCAGTATTCTTTTCCTTGGCAAACTCTGGGTAATTGTTCACAAATAAAATTTTTCGATCGGGAGGATAGCTTAGCTGCATTTCTGCGATCAAATTCCGGCAAAAATTTGTTAAGTCAAGGGGTGCTGGGTTAAAGTTCAGTCCTCCTGCTTCTGCTCTACCGATAACTAAAACATCATTTAATAAATTGGTCATTTGTTTAACAGCACTTTGGATAAAATGCAGTTGTTCTAGTCGTTCCTCTTCAGTCCATTTATGACCGTAGTATTCCAGCAATTCGGCAGCAGATT
>NZ_JACJUP010001187.1:0-2124 GCF_014748295.1 Planktothrix sp. FACHB-1355
GCGTTTAAGGTGATTGAATAATAGTATGTTCGGGAAAATGTAATAAGAATTGTATTGCTTTGACGACTAAAGCCACTTTAAGTTCATATACTAATTTCTGTATTCCATCGTTTGCAGATAAAACGAGGAGGCCCAAAATGGCTCACACTTATGAGGTATTGGTCGATATCAGAGAATCCTCTGCACCAAGCACCAATGCCTTTCGCTGCGGAACAACAAGGTACGAAATCGATGCAGAATCTAAAGCTTTAGCTGATAATATGGCACTAGCCCAAGCTAAAAGCGAGCATCCACAAGGTTGTGAATACGACGTCCGCGTGACAAGGTTACTAAAATAAAGGCAACACCGAATCTAACCTTAAAAATCGTTTCCGACGCGATCCACACTCTCAGTTTTGTTAAGTACTATTAATAATTCTGAATAACTGTAAGCTCAGCTATTTTGGCTGGGCGTCTGATGAATTGTGGCAATTCATAGTCGGAAACGATGCGATCGATTGCTCATCACCTCTGCACGATCGGCGATCGTTTTTATTCTCTCCGCTGCGCTGCATTGTTGAGCTGCTGGCGCTGTGCGACCTGGATTAGCATAATTCATCAAAAGACCGGAACCGACCTGTTTCAAAATCCTCTAATCCTTGTTGAATCCCCTTTATTGCTGCTTCTGAGTCTTGCGCTTCCCACTCTAGGACGTTAGCTAACAATTCAGATGCAAGCAGATTGACATCTTGACCTTGCCGAACAGCCTTATCGCGGAGTCGCGCTTCTAATTCTGGGCTGAGGGTAACAATTATTGCCATTAAACTACATCCTTTGGCATAAAATCTTTGTAGGCTATTCCAGCAAAGATAGGCGATCTCTATCCTAGTAATGTGCAACAATTATATAATAGATAGATGTACCTGACCAACCGACGCAATAGATGGTTTCACCAGAATTACTTACCAGTATACAACGGCTTACCCGTGCAGATAAACTCTACATAATGCAGGTTTCGATCTCTGAATTAGCCCAACAAGAAACAGACCTCATCAAACCTGACCGATCGTATCCTATTTTGTCGCCTTACGATGCGTTTGAAGCAGCAAATACTATGCTCAAAGTATTGCAAGATAGCAAATCTCAAGACCATGAGTAACGCTGAAAGATATCCTTTTATCTGTGCTGACACTGCACTGGGGGAAGTTGGGTTTCGTCCGTAGCATTTACCCCACACTCAGCAATTCATCGAGTTTGTTTTTCAAATCTGAAGATACCATTAGCGGTTGATAAACTTCACCCTGGTATGGTTGCCAAACATATCCCGAACTGAACGATCGAAATGTTGGAGGCGATCCAATTTCCTGCCAAATTGTTTCAGCTAAAACTAAGCCAGGAAAAGATTGAAAAGAAGTTTCTGCAAGTAACTCGCTATAGGTTCTAAACTCGTCTACTTCTAAACCAACTAAAGCATACCGAAACTTGGGAGCAAACCGTAAATGTTGATAGAGCAGAATACCAATTTCTGTCATAATATAAGCGGTTTCAGGTGTGTCTATTCCCACTTCACTTATGCCGCTAGGAGAAACTCGACACCACCAATTATCCTCGATATCCTGAAAAATTCCCGTTTGACATTGAGATTGGTTCTTATTTGAAAAAATCAAAGAAACTCGCTCGAAATGGCGAGAAAACTCCTCAGCGGCAGTCTGTTCTGTACCACATTCAGCCGACAAACTAAATATCCATGACATTGCTGTTCTCCTTTTGATTCCCTCGACTCATTTAACTTTTTCCCAATCGTTTTGAGTATTTGCCAGTGCAGCCTCGTATTTCTCTAATAACATTGTAGTCTTGGGCAAGATACTTACATGAGTTGGGCTGTCCTGAACTGCTTCCAAATCTCCGGTGATTTTGCTATCTTCAATTTGCCAGACGGGATCTTTTCCTTTGCCGCCAAATTTATCGGGTCTTCTAAAAGCTGGTAGACTTTCGATTGAAAGCGAAGTAGACATTCCCTTTGTATTTCTAATTGCGACAGCTACAGGTCGATCGGTAGAATTTTGGTCTATTTCCGATCGCAAATATCCATTTTCGTCAAGCCAATTTCTAGGCATTTGTTCTACATCAATATCAATACCAGGT
>NZ_JACJUP010001188.1:0-2122 GCF_014748295.1 Planktothrix sp. FACHB-1355
ACAATCCCAAATCATTAAAGGGATTGGCAATAAATCTTTGGGCAGTAAGTTCGGGGCGGTTGAGATAACCTCTTGCTAAACCAATACCACCAATGTATATTTCTCCGGGAACGCCGATCGGAACTGGTTGCAAATGCGTATCTAAGATGTAAACTTGGCTATTAGCGATCGCACGACCGATCGAAATCTTTTGGTCAAAAGGAGTGCATTCAGCAACAGTCGTACAAACCGTAGCTTCTGTTGGCCCATAAGCGTTGAAGAAACGACGACCTTTCGCCCAACGAGTTACGATATCGGGAGGACAGCTTTCTCCACCAACTATGAGCGATCTTAATGCCGGAAGTTCTTCTACTGGCAAAACTGCTAGTGCTGACGGCGGTAGAACAACTACATTAATTTCTTTCTCTCGCAACAACCTCAGCAAAGCTTGTCCCGGCATTAAGGATTCCCGCGTTCCCATCACCAGCGTTGCGCCTCCTGCTAAAGCGATGGCTATTTCCCAAATGGAAGCATCAAAACTTGAGGAAGCAAACTGGAGCATACGGCTATTCGATCGCACATCGAACAGATCGATATGTGTTGTAGCGAGATTGCACAAACCTCGATGTTCTATCAGTACCCCTTTAGGTTTACCTGTAGATCCAGAAGTATAAATAACATAGGCTAGATTATCCGGCGTCAGTTGCAACGAGGGATTTTCCTCACTCTGTAATGCAACTTCTTCCCAGTCTTTATCCAAACAGAAAACACGCGCTTTGTGTTGGGGAACAGTTGCTAATAAACTTGCTTGAGTTAGCAACACCGAAACGCCAGCATCTTCTAACATAAATGCCAAGCGCTCTTGCGGATATGCCGGATCTAAGGGAACGTAAGCAGCACCAGCTTTGAGGATGCCCAAAATTCCGATTATCATTTCCACTGAACGATCTACGCAAATTCCTACGAGTTCCTCTGCTTTCACACCAAAACTTATTAGATAATGTGCTAGCTGATTTGCTTTGGCATTCAGTTCTCGGTAAGTTAATTCTTTATCTTCAAAAATGAGAGCTACTGCATCGGGCGTTTGTTCTACCCAAGCTTCAAATAGGTGGTGAATACAAGCATTTGAAGGATAATCTGTCTGCGTGTTATTCCACAACAAAAGCTGCTGATGCTCTCGCTCGGTCAACAAAGACAATTCGCAAATGCGCTGTTCGGGATGGGCGACAATACTTTCAAGCAAAGTCTGAAAATGCCCTGTCATTCTGGTGATGGTATCGGCATCAAATAAATCCGTGTTGTATATAAACCCGCCCACGATGCGATCGTGTCTCTCTTCTAATGCCAAAGTTAAATCGAATTGCGTCGCCCCAGTATCAAAATTTAGCTGGGTGAGACTCCACCTATAATCGAGGCTGGGCATATTGGCATTTTGGAGAACAAACATTACCTGAAACAGCGGATTTTTACTCAGGCTTCGTTCTGGTTGCAGCGCCTCCACCAACTTCTCGAAAGGTAGTTCTTGGTTAGCAAAAGCTCCAAAGGTAGTTTCCCAAACTCGCTGCAACAGTTGCTTAAAACTGGGGGTTCCAGCCAGGTCAGTTCGCAGCACTATAGTATTGACAAAAAAGCCAATTAACTTTTCTAAATCGGGATATTGACGACCTGCGATCGGCGAACCGACTAAAATATCTTCCTGTCCGGTGTAACGATATAGCAAAATGTTGAATGCCGCCAACAAAATCGTAAATAAAGTGACACCTTCTCGACGCGACAGTGCCTTGAGTTTTTCCACCAAAGTTGGCGATAATGTTAGCGGTTGATTGGCACCACGGAAACTCTGCACGGCAGGTCGCGATCGATCGGCGAGCAATTCCAGCGTTTGCGAACTACCGCCGAGTTGCTGCTGCCAGAAGGAAAGCTGACTGGCCATAATCTCTCCCTCCAGCCATTGTTGCTGCCAAATCGCATAGTCGGCATACTGAATGGACAGTTCTGGCAGTGGGGAGGGCAAGCCCAAGCAGAAAGCATCGTAAAGCTGTATCAATTCATACATGAATACTCCCAATGACCAACCATCCGAAATGATGTGGTGAATTGTCATCAGGAAGATGTACTCTTGTTCGCCAAAGCGCAGTAATTT
>NZ_JACJUP010001189.1:0-2049 GCF_014748295.1 Planktothrix sp. FACHB-1355
GACTATGATTTGGCCTTTTAAGCCTAAGTTTCGCAAACAAATAGCCCGCATTGAAATTACCGGCGCGATCGCCGGCCCGACCCGCAAATGGGTTCTGGAAGCCCTCAAAACCGTCGAGGAAAAACGATTTCCCGCCTTACTGCTGCGAATCGATAGTCCTGGCGGCACAGTGGGCGATTCCCAAGAAATCTACAGCGCTCTAAAGCGTCTGCAAGAAAAAGTCAAAATTGTGGCCAGTTTTGGTAATATTTCCGCCTCCGGGGGCGTATACATCGGTATGGGAGCCCAGCACATCATAGCCAACCCAGGCACGGTGACGGGCAGCATTGGAGTGATCCTGCGCGGCAATAATCTAGAACGTTTGCTGGAAAAAGTTGGCGTTTCTTTCAAAACGATCAAATCCGGCCCGTACAAAGACATTATGGCCTTTGACCGAGAGCTGACAGAACCGGAAAAAAATATACTCCAAGAGCTGATCGACACCAGTTACCTACAGTTCGTGCAAACGGTTGCCGAGGCACGGAAGCTCACAGTAGAAACTGTTCGGAGTTTCGCAGACGGACGCATTTTTACAGGAGAACAAGCGTTACAATTGGGTGTAGTCGATCGCTTGGGTACTGAGGAAGATGCCCGCCGCTGGGCAGCAGAATTGGCGGGACTCGACCCCGAAAAAACCCGCTGCTACAACTTTGAAGAACGCAAACCCGTCTTGAGTCGCCTGCTGTCGGGAAACAACCAGAAGGTATCTGGACTATCATCTGGTATGGAGTGGTTAGAGTTTGAAATGTCTACCAACGGTCTGCCGCTGTGGATCTATAGACCTTAAAGTTGAGACAAAAAGTGGTTTGTAGTTCATATAGCAGGTTTTGTTAACATTGCACGGGGCACTGCTGACTTTTCAGCAGTGCTTCAGCCATAATGACAACGGCTTTTGAGTTTATCTATCCATCGATCGTATTTATATTCGCGTTGATAATAAGGAGGATTTTTGCGTGGAGTGGCGAGTTAAAGCAATTCGTGGGGCAACCACTGCCTCGGAAAATTCGGTTGAGGCAATTCGAGAAGCAGTCACAGAACTGCTAGACGAACTGGAAAAGCGCAATCATTTAGACCCCAACGATATCATAAGTGCGATTTTCTCTGCCACCCGCGATTTGGATGCGATTTTCCCGGCGGCGATCGCTCGTCGCCGTCCCGGTTGGGAAAACGTTCCTCTGTTAGATGTCCAGCAGATGCACGTTCCGGGAGACTTAGACCGCTGCATTCGCTTCCTCATCCACGTTAATCTTCCATATCCTCACGTCAAAATTTACCATCCCTATTTGCGGAAAGCCCAAAACCTCAGACCTGATTGGAGTTTACCCGCAAGTACGCTGTCGCTTTAGGGATTAGGGATTAGGGATTAGGGGCTAGGGGAAAGAGGGAGAGAGAAGAAATTCCTACTTTTGACTTTTGACTTTTGACTTTTGACTTTCCCTAACCCCTTTTCCCCAGGCTTGCTCTATTCATGAGAATTAGGTTAAATTTAATTAAGATTTGTTTGCCGTTATCATTTTTGTGTTTTACAAATCGCCCCTCTGGCGATTGATGTGAGACATCGGCTGAAAAATCAAGCAATTATCTGACTCGGTTAAAAATCGCAATTGGTGTAGATCGGTAACCAGTTAGTCGTACTCGCAATTAGAGGCCACCCATCTATGAAATTTTCTTGGAGAGTCGTATTACTGTGGACGTTGCCTGCTTTAGTCATTGGTTTTTTCCTGTGGCAAGGAGCATTTGCAACATCTGCCATCGACGCCAGCAGAAACACCGCCAGTACCCGCATGACCTACGGTCGCTTTTTGGATTACCTGGATAGCGGTCGAGTTACCAGTGTCGATTTATACGAAGGTGGCAGAACCGCAATTGTCGAAGGTATCGATCCGCAACCGGAACTGAGCAATCAACTGCAACGGTGGCGAGTCGATTTACCTGCAAACGCCCCGGAACTGATTTCCAAGTTTAAAGAAGAAAAAGTTAGCTTTGCCATCCATCCGATTCGCAACGATG
>NZ_JACJUP010000119.1:0-9865 GCF_014748295.1 Planktothrix sp. FACHB-1355
GGTACGCAGCAAACAGAATAACTGGCAAAAAGTTAACGAAAAACCCGTTAAGGAAGAAGTTTGGTCGTTTGCAGCTGACCCCGCCAAGTCTGGGCGACTGTATTTGGGTGTTTCCCCGGCTATGCTGTACCTCAGCGATGATGGCGGAGAAAGTTGGAGGGAAGTCGAATCGATTCGAGGAATTCCGGGATACGAGACTTGGACTTTTCCTCCACCGCCGCACATTCCGCACGTCCGCTATATTTCTCCCGACCCCCAGGTAGCTGGCGGTGTGTACATCGCGGTGGAAGAAGGCGGCATCTATCACAGCATTGATGGGTGTCAGACGTGGAAAAGTCTGAACGAGGGACTGTATTGGGATGTGCATACGGTGATTCCGACTCTCAACAGTCTCAGGCTGTATGCGACGACAGGCAAGGGTTTTCATCGCAGCAGTGATGGCGGACTGCACTGGCAATATTCGATGAATGGGTTAGATCGCAAATATACTGTTTCTTGCGTAACGATGCCAACGCAACCGCAGAAGGTGTTCGCAGCAGCAGCGGCGGGGCCACCTCCAACTTGGTCTAGGGGTGCTAATGTGGGGATATATCGCAGCTATGATGGCGGTGAGAACTGGGTGCAGTTGCAGGAGAGTTTGCCAGAACAGTTCGATCGCATGGTGCTGTTAACGATCGATAATGCTGGCGATATTTGGGCTGCAAGTGGGGATAAGGTTTTCAGCAGTTCGGATGATGGTGAAAGTTGGCAATTGGTGGCCAAAGATTTGCCGAATGTGCGATCGCTTGCTATATATACGAATCTACAAGCTAATTCTTGACAGAAATTCGGGCACTCCTTGAATACCCAAATTAAGACTCAATACTGCCCCCGCGCCCGTACCTTCTTCATCCCGATTATCGCCACCAGCTGTAGTGATGTAAAGATCGATTTTAGAGCCCTCGGTCTTCTTGCGATCGCTCTCCAGTCTGATTTTCTATTCTTGTTGTGCCTGCATTCCTCAATATCGATAAATCTGCTTGCGCCGTAGTAAGAGGTTTGGTACCGCTGCATAAGCCGGTTGTCAATTCAGCGTCTTCATTGCCAGCATAAACGAGGTACTCTTTACCTTTTTCAAAATTGTAGCCGCAACTGGCGCTAGAACGAGATGTCATTACTACAGCTTGTCTGCTAATTCTACCTTTCCAAACTTTGGAAACTTCAAATGTAACTTTCACTTCTGTAAAAAGTCGATCGGCTTCGTTGTCGTTATTTGGTTGGCGATCGACTGCACGCTGACGCACAACAATATCGGTTACTTTACCAGCAAAAACGGCTCTCGCTTGTTGATAGCTTCGTCTGGGGTTAGCGGGAAGACAACTACAGGCATCGGCAGGATTGGCATTTAAAAGCATTAATAAGCTGGCAGCAACAAGTAGGATTTTTTTCATAACTTACACCTGATGATAGGGGTCGTTCAACCGAAAGCATTGACCTCTACTTCACAGGGAAAGTTCCGCTGCTTTTTCCGGGATTCTGACTTGCTGCTTCTGGCTTGACAACCAACAATTGTTAAGCTTGCCCATAAAGCAGCAATTATGGGTTGTTTTTTGGCTTTTCTAATTTGTCGAATCCAGGTTTTCGTTTGCATATACCCTGCTTATTTGGGGACTGGAATGCCACGTAATTAATGTCTCATCCAAATAGGAATTTTCAGGACGAGGGAGACAAATTTCCGCCGTGGAGCGGCGATAGCTGCTAGTGAGCGGATTCGATCGAATTATTTATTACTTAAGATAGATGCAATCGGTAATATAATAGCATTGTATGATGGTTTTTTGCTTTAAGCAGGAGATATACATGGTGCAAAGTCAAGAGCTAGAAGTGTTGCATCCCAAACTTCTGGCCGATGTCGAAGGTTTGCGGGGCCAGAAGGAGCGGTTAACGCTGTCTGCAATGGCGGAACGGGGCAATTTGGTTGAAGGGCAACTTTACACAACCAATGTGCAAGAAGTTGCCAAAACGCTTCAGTCGGTGTCCAAACCACGGGGAGATTAGTTTGTCGGCATTCTGCCCGAAACGGGTGAGGTGGAAGCGATCGACCTAGTGGAAAGAAAGAGTGGCGATCGCCGAACTGCAAACCTCCCATCCCGGATCTGCCGTTAGTTCCCATGTTACGCTCAGTATGGAGGTAGCTTATACTATTTTGTCTTATCTGCGATCGCCTAGTAGCTGATTAGACAACGCAGACCAAAGACTATATTTAGCAAAACAACAGGGTAGCAATCAAATTATACATTCTTATCGTGGCAATTTCTGACACTATTTAAATGTAAGAGAGACTTATGAATTTAGCTTCTGAAGTTCAGATATTTGGAGAATTTTTGGCAGAAATACCTGCCAGCAACGAGTATCTCACACTCAACTTTTCTCCGCATTCCGCTCCCCGCAAACGTCGCTGGCAACACAACGGTATATCGGCAGATTTCTTGGGCGACTACTTTGCAGCTTTTTTTCCGGGCGAGCCGACTGAAGACAGCAAAATCAACCGCAAAGATACCGTCAAAGGAATTGTCAGCTATATTGCCAACGAGCTTTTGGAAAATGCAGTTAAATACAGCGATGAGTCTGCCAATCTGCCGATCGGCATTACTTTATATTTGTACGAACACGAACTGATATTTAATGTTACAAATTATGCTAACCGGGAAAGGGTGGAAAAATATCAGGACTTTATCCGGGAATTGCTCGATTCCGATCCGGATGAGTTCTATACCCGCCAACTGGAAAAAACCGCGCTGGGAAACGGCGAATCCAATATGGGCTTGCTGACCACGATCAACGATTATTCAGCCCGCTTGAGCTGGAAATTCGAGCAGGTGGATCGGTATCCAGACATAATTCATGTAAGCGCGATCGCACGTTTAGCTGTCTAAACTTTTCCATCTATAATTCTAATCGGCAGACAGGTGCGAGCATCCGAATATGCCATTAGAGTTAGGATTGAAAGTTGAGTAGTAGGTACAATTCTTTATGGCAAGGAGTACGGAACTGGTGGAAATCAAAACCGAGGACTATTATATCTGGCACGACCCGGAAACCTCAACAGTGTTTTTTCGGGGCTTCCTGCGATTGGCTGGTATAGAAGAATATAAACCTGTCATGGATTTGTTGCTAGGTGCGCTCGAAAAATCTCCCAATTTCACCATTAACTTGCGCGAGCTGCAATTTCTCAATAGCTCCGGCATCAGTATGCTATCTATGTTTGTGATTAAAGTGCGGGAGAAAGGCAACGTAAATCTCGCTCTCCAAGGTTCAGAAAAGATTCTTTGGCAGACCAAATCCTTAAAGAACCTCCAACGCTTGATGCCTGGGTTAAAAGTGGAGTTTGCTTGATGGGATATGATGAACGCAGAGCAAATCACCAATCGAGAAGCCGCACTTTTAGCGGAGATAGAACGTCTCCGCCAAGAAGTGGCTCACCTAAAACAAACTAATAGCGATCTGGAAATTGCTCTGCTTACGACTATAGAACATGGCGATCTCATAGAAGCCGAGTTGCACGAATCTAACCAAAAGTTGCAGGCAGAAATCGGCGAACGCCAGCTGGCACAAGCAACGTTACAAGAAATTTTAGAAACGGCTTCTCAAGATAAGGCTGACCTGGAAATAATGCTTCAGACGACAAGAGAACACGGCGATGCAGTGGAGTATCAGTTATATACTCAAGCCGTGGAAACGATGCGCCAAAGCGAGGAGCTATTTCGGGCGATCTCCGAGTCCACATCTATTTTGATGATTTTGACTCAGCAGCAGAATGGGATGATTTCCTATGCCAATACAGCTTCCAGCGAGATGCTGAAAATCGATGTGCAAACTTTGATCGGAACAAAGGTGCAAGCATTTTTTGCCAATCCGGATGACGAGCAAAAAATCAACGATTTGCTGTCAGTGCAAGGCCATGTACGGGATTACGAAATGCAGGTGAAGAGACAAGATGGTAGCCTGTTTTGGGTATCGGCTTCCGTGCATCCTTTGCGTCTTGCGGAAGTGTCAAGTTTGCTGACAACACTATACGATATCAGCGATCGCAAAGAAGCAGAATCTGCCTTGCGTCAGTCGCAAGAAAAACTGCAAAAGCAGGCACAGCAATTGGAACAGATAGTGGAACAACGCACCCAGGAACTGCGACTTTCTGAGGAGAAATATCGCAGCATCTTTGAAAATGCGATCGAGGGGATCTTTCAAATGAGTGGGGACGGACGCTATTTGAATGCGAATCCCGCATTGGCAAAGATGTACGGTTACGAATCTCCTGCGGAATTAATTGCCAGCGTCAAACATATTGGTAAGCAACTATACGTGCAACCCCAGAGATGGGAGGAATTGCTTGCTTATTTGAAGGGACTCGATTCGCTTAGCGGGTTCGAGTCACAAGTTTACTGCAAAGATGGCAGCACTATCTGGATATCAGAAGATGTCCGCGCAATTTACGATCGCGATGGTTCTTTGCACTATGAGGGAAGCGTGCGCGATATTAGCGATCGCAAGGCGGCGGAAGCAGAATTGCGCCAGCAAAGGTTTCTCTCGGAACGGTTGTTGCTCAACGTATTACCTCAATTGATTGCAGAAAGGTTGAAACGAGGAGAAAAGACGATCGCAGAAAACTTTGCTGAAGTTACAGTTCTGTTTGCCGATATTGCCAACTTCACCCAACTCTCTTCCGAGGTATCTCCAAAAGAACTGGTAAAGTTACTAAATGATATTTTCTCTGCGTTCGACTTATTGGCAGACCGACATGGTGTGGAAAAAATCAAAACTATTGGGGATGCTTACATGGTGGTAGGCGGATTACCCAAACCCAGACCAGATCATATCGTTGCCATTGCTGATATGGCATTGGATATGCAGCAAGAAATCCTCCAATTCCGTACACCAGGCAACCAACCTATTGCGCTGCGAATTGGCATTCATACCGGCGCTGTGGTAGCTGGAGTCATCGGTAGACGCAAACCCATTTACGACCTGTGGGGAGATACGGTCAATGTTGCCAGTCGTATGGAATCTCAAGGAGAACCCGGACAAATTCAAGTCAGTCAAACAGTTTACGAACATCTCCAGAAAAACTACCGCTTTCAGGAACGCGGTACTATTTCCATCAAGGGGAAGGGATTGATGAATACTTACTGGTTGCTCGGTCACAAAAAGGCGAGAGACTTTCGATCGACCTCCGTTACAAACGAGTGATTTTTACAGATTAATTATTCATTGTTGATAGTTAATTGTACATTGCGCCGCGTGAATTTTTCCCTAATCAAAAAGTCCGTTTGCATCGATAGTACATGAATGATGTTAAGGATTGTCTACACCGAATCATTATATATAAATTTGTTAAATTAGTGGCAGTTAAGGGCAAACATCGAGTAAATTGGCGCACAATAGCCAAAAATTAGCCAAGAGTATTTTCCACTAGAGGACGCTGGAAATGAAAGCAAATTACTCGCTGAGTAACTCTCTAATCGCAGTCAATAGTCCGTCTGTTCTAGACTTAATTATTAACTTCGGTTCTGAAGATGAAACGCAAAACCAAGCACCGCGTCGTCCGCTCAATCTCAGTTTGGCGATCGATCGCTCCAGTTCGATGGCGGGACAGTCGCTCCGATACGCGATTCAAGCAGCTCAAAATGTTGTCGATCGTCTCGCACCAGACGATATTCTTTCTGTCGTTATTTACGATGATAACGCTGAGACAATTATACAACCACAGCGCGTCGAACAAAAAGCTACTATTCGTACACAAATCGGCAAAATCAAAGCTGGTGGATGTACGAATTTGCATGGCGGTTGGCTAATGGCTTGCGATCTGGTAAAGTCCCGTCAATCTACAGAAAAAATCAATCGCGTTTTGCTATTAACTGACGGTTTGGCGAATGTGGGGATTAGCGATTCTCCTACTTTGATTAATCATGCTAGGCAACAAGCCGAACAAGGAATAATTACAACAACTTTAGGATTTGGCAACGGATTTAATGAAGATTTACTCATCGGTATGGCAAATGCAGCCGGGGGAAATTTCTATTTCATCCAATCGCCTGACGATGCTACCGATGTATTCCGAATCGAACTGGAAAGCCTCACTTCTGTTGTAGCGCAAAATCTTACGGTAATGCTGCAACTGGAAACAGCAGTACAGAGTACGGCGATTATTAATAAGTACCGTTCTACCTTTTCAGACAAAAAGATTGAAGTTTTTCTTGGGGATGTTTACGGAGTAGAAAATAAACCTTTAGCGGTAGAACTTTCCCTCGCTCCATTTTCAGATATCGGCGTGCAGAAAGTTGTTACAGTTTCCTACAAATATCAAACAGTTGTAGATGGGAATATCCAAGAAGTTAGCGACGAAATACCCATTAATATAACAGTTGGAACTGCTGAGGAAGCCAACAGCGTGCAGCCGGATGCAGCGGTAGTTGAGCAAGCGAGTAAATTGAAGATTGCCAAAGTGAAAGATGAAGCGATCGCACTCGCCGATAAAGGAGATTATACCACAGCATCGCAAAAGCTTCGCAAAACAATCGAAGATTTGAAACTCAAATCATTGCACGAAACCTTTGAAGTTGCCGAAGAAATAGATCAGCTAGATCATTACGCGCAAAGCATAGAAAACAGAAGATTTGATAATACGATTCGCAAAGAAATGCGCGATCAATCTTATCAGGCGCTGACACGCGATCGCGGCGATCTGAAATTGCGCGGACTTGCCGGATCTGCCAGCAGCTTACAGGCAGTTTCCAGCGTCGATCAAGGCGTTTTGGTGCAGTGCTTCCGCGAAAGCGGCAAATTGAGAATTCGCGTTATTTCTGATGGATACAATCAAGATTTCAACGTGCAATTTCCCCGCAACATTCGCGAAGAAGGAGTTACCTACATTGTTGATGAAATCAATTTATCTGCTGACGGAAGTTTTTATCGCGCTTCCGGTAATATTCGCCGCTTAGTTAAACCCGGAGAAGAACGCGCCGCCTCTCAATATAACACATCTACTGCCAAAACACCCAAACGACAAAAACTCAACGCACCCACTTCTGCTGCTGACTTGGAAACCACAGATAGTATAGGCGATGGAGTGCTAGTGCAGTGCGTGAAAGAAGGTAGCAAATTGAGAGCGAGAGTTGTTTCCGATGGGTACAATCCTAATTGGAATATCCGCTTTCCCCGCGACATTCGCGAAGAAAATGTTCTCTATGTAGTTGATGAAGTGGAAGAAGCGAAAAACGGGGGGTCTTATGTTGCTTATGGGAAGATTAAACGATTAGTGCAATAGATAACAAAACCACCAGGGGTTTATATCATGTTCGGTTGCATCGGTAGTGGCAAAAATTTGCGCTTACATCTGTGTTCATCTGTGTTTATCTGTTTTCATCTGTGGTTAAATTTTAACCAACGATTCTGTGCAGACAATCCTCAACATCATTCTTACGCTAACGATGCTACCGGACACGATATTAAACCCCCGGACTACTTTTTAGGCTACCTGTAGTGTCTGTGGCTCTGGTAGAGGCTTACCCATTTGCTCATAACCATACACCAAATCTTCTAAAACTTCCTTGGCGTTCTCAAGTGCTTCTTCGTATGTTTCACCGTGAGTACGAGCGTATTTCCCCCACTCTGGCAAACTAGCAACATACACTCGATCTTTCTCAGACCACTGAATCAAAATGCTATATTTCATTATTCATCACCTTGCTTTAACTGCTCTAGTTCTTCCAATGCTTCTATTACATCTTTCTCCTGGTAAGGCTTTGCATCTTTGCCATCTTTTCCAGAGAGGACTACAGGATTTGGCAGAAGCGGGTGAATCCAGTAAGAATGACTGCCTTTTCCACGTTTGGGCAAAAGCGTAAATCCTGCTTTCTGCAACATCTGTTTCAATTCTCTAACTTTTTTAGGCATTTGCCATCATAAGACTTTTTTCAATAAAACTTGAAGTGGGGTACTTAATCATTAGCCAGTCTTTGCACAAAATCTTGATGTGACTGACTTGCTAAACCCTGCTGCAATATTTCTAAAACCTTGGCTAAATTTCCAGCTAATAAAGCTGCTTTATCCAACCACAACCCAGGAAAGACTTGAGAGCAAATTACACCATCAGCATTTGGCTCAACTTGAATATATTCTCCGGCATTTAATCTAAACCAATCGAATTGGCGATCGTAAACTCGCCAAACTAAATATTCTTGTACTCCATTGCGACGATATACTTTCATTTTTTCATGCAAATCGAGAGACGCAGTAGAAGCCGCAATTTCTACTATTAATTCCGGCGCACCTTCCACATAATCATCGTCGCAGATGCGCGATTGTCCACCCTTTTCTATCCTCAATAAAGCATCCGGTTGCGGTTCGTTATCGGCATCCAGACGCACCGTTGTGTTATCGAGTGTTTCCACTCCAGGCGTAGCTACTTCGTAGGTTCCTAACCAGGTCATAATACGAGAATGGGGTTTACCATGATTTTTTGCTCGTACAGGAGATGCCATATAAACCATTCCTTCAATCAATTCAGCTTTTTTTACTTCCGGCATTGCTTCATAGCGACGCTCAAATTCAGCGCGGGTGAGCTTGTCGCCATTTTCTAAAGGAGGAATGGTTAAAGGAGGGGAAATCGCGCCAGAAGATATCATAGTTTTTGATTCGATCGCACTGTGCTAGATACTGCCAATTGTAGCAAAGATAAGTAAGATTTGGAACTTGATATCGCAAAAATATTGTTTAATGAGAAAATCTATTTTTTACATATTGTTGCAGCACAGGATTGAGAGTAAAAAAACTTGTCTTACCCTGTTCTTTTGCATCCAACAAAAACCGCCTTCCCAAAGATTGCATCGCATTCAATAAATCTGAAGTCGATAATTCTACTGTCTTGCGAATTTGCGGTAAAGAAACGGGTTCTGTTTGATTGGCAAGTTGGATCGTAACTGCTTGTTCCTGCGGAGTTAGTCGCTGAAATTGTCGGTCTAACTGCGCTTGCAAGGATTCGCACAATATCGGCGCGTCGCATTCGTTGCATTCTAAGAATTCAGAAACATTACCTCTAAATAACTCTTGGATCGTGGTGGCGGTGAACTCTAACCAGAGAGGATTTCCTTGATAAGCATTAATCAAAGTTTCCCAACTCTCTTCATCTGATAAATTATGCTGTCTGAGAATTTGTTTAGCTGCTACGCCTAAGCTACCCAATAGGAAGGAATGCACATAATTATTTACTCTTTCCAGTTTAGCGACTTCTCTAGATTTTTCCCAACTTATTAATAGTATGCAACTTTGATGACAAACTTCGGCTATTTGTTTAAATAATAGGTGATAATCTTCATATCCAGATTTATATTGACCTGCGAGTTGTCCGCTGCTGAAAAGCATTTGTAGGTCATCGAGGACAATCAAACAGCGATACTTGCGTAGGTAGTTGATGAGTTGGGAAAGTTGCGCTTCGATCGCCTGCGGTATTTCTCCTTCCTGGGAGAAGATTTGCAGCAGATTGGTGAGGATTGCATCTGGCGTTGGCGAAAAGCGGAGACTGCGGTAGATCAGGTAATCAAAATTGGTTTTGATTTGTTCTATGAGTTGCAGTGCGAGGGTAGTTTTGCCAATTCCGCCGATCCCTAGAAGTGCGATGAGACGATCGCGATCGCGCACTATCCAGTTTTCCAGGGTGGCGAGTTCGTGGGTGCGATCGTAGAAGCTGAAGATTTCCGGTGCGTCGCCTAAGTCGATGTGCGATCGGGTTGGGGTTTGTTGCGGTTGTTGCGTGACTTGTGGAAGTTGGGATTTTTTTGAACAAATATTGAAGTTATTAACTGTTGCATTATCGCTAGCTATAGTTTGT
>NZ_JACJUP010001190.1:0-2115 GCF_014748295.1 Planktothrix sp. FACHB-1355
GGGTTATTGGTCATGGCAAGCATTAAATCGGCGCTTTCTTCAACCAAGCGCTACCTTGATAAGCAAAGGTCAAAGTTATTGGTTAGTAGCTTGTTTGGAACTCTGCATTTTAGGATTTTTTCTAGGAGAAAACTTAAACTCGGTGCATTCTAACGATTATTGGCGTTGGTTTGAGTTAATAGCGTTTGTGGAATGCCTAAATTTATTCTGCTTTATGTATTTAATCGGTCTTTTATCGCCGCAACGCCAGGAATTGCAAGATTGGGCTCGCTACGAACAATTAAGAATAAAAAATGAAAAATTAAAAGTGAAATCGGCATCTGTGAGGTCAAGTTTTTCATCAGGTATTTTTAATCCTTTGATTCAGGATTTGATTTGGGGAGAAAAAAGTCCCGTACTGGTAGCGATCGCACTCAATTTGGTTATCAAAACAGTAATTTGGGGTGGTTGGATTATATTTGTTATCCCAAACGTTTACAAAATTCAAGCACTGATAGTTTTGATTTTGAGTGCGAATTGGATTTTAATTTGTGCGGCGATCGCGCAACAAATGATATTAATGAAAACGCCAAAACGCCTCTGGTGGTCTCTTATTACGATAAATGGATTGATTGTATTGCCTCCGTTAGGTTTTGCTTTGCTAGGGATATCACCCAATGAAATGCCTGGTTTGTGGCTGCTTTCTGCTTTGCCTTGGCTTGGTATGCAATACGCCAGCGCTATCACAATTTTTCTATCTTTGTTAGGTCAGTTGAGCATCCTGGGATTGTTAACGTTACAGCTGACGAAAAAACTACAAAAAGCAGGTGAATCTGCTTCCCAATCCCTTTTTTCAGCACCACCCCCTTTATAGCTAGGGATTAGGGACTAGGGGATTAGGAGAAAGGGAAAAGATTAATTCTCTCCCTCTTCCCTCTTCCCTCTTCCCTCTTCCTCTTCCTCTTCCCTAGACCCTAGCCCCCAGCCCCTAGCCCCTAGCCCCTAGCCTCTTTTTTTTGACTATTTTTTAAGCGCTTTCTTCACCAATTCGGGAATCTGAGAAGGGCGCTGCGCTACGGGAATTTTGACTTTTTCAAAAGCAGCTATTTTTGCTTCTGCCGTGCTAATTTCATCCTCTATAACTGGCTGAGAAACAATCAAATCGCTGGCGCGGCGCTGTCGTTTTACTGTTGGTGCGTAGCGTCCGGCAATGTAAGTAACTACAGGTTTACTAATTTCCTCAGCAATAAAGGGAGCGATCGTTTCTTCGCTATCGCCATCCATTTGTCCTACTAAAACGATCGCTTTGGTATTGTCATCTTTATTTAAAACTGGCAACCAATGGCGAAGAGAAGAACCAACGATCGCATCACTACCAATATTAACGCCGATCGATTGTCCAAATCCCGCTTGGCTTAGTTGCAAAGCAACTTCGCAGGTCAGACTGCCGCAACGGCTGATCAGTCCCACCGCACCGGGAGTGTAAAATTCACTAGGATGAGTGCCCAACAAAATTTTTCCCGGTACGATAATGCCCATACTGTTAGGGCCAACAACTAGAGTTTTGTTAGCATCGGCAATTCTCAGCAGATAAACTATATCCAGAGGTGGAATACCGCTCGTGACGATAATCAGTTGCCTAATATTAGCAGCGATCGCTTCTAGCGCCGCATCCAATACCAAGTAAGGTGGAGTGAAGATTATGCTAGTGTCGATCGAGCCAGTTATTGGCAGTGCTTGTTCCACCAAATCGAACACAGGGATATCGTGTATTGTTTGTCCCCCCTGTCCCGGACTTACCCCAGCAACGACATTAGTGCCGTAAGCTTTCATCTTAGCCGCGTGGATAGCAGCAAGCGGTTCGGTGATACCTTGGATTAAGACTTTACTATCTGGCTTTACATTCATTACAAAACGCCTAACGGTTACACTTACAGGACTTACCCATCAAATGACTGGAAACTCGCGATTTTTCATAGAAACCGGGTTTCGAGGGTGGGGCGTCCTAGTATTATTCAGATTTGGGCTTATTAATAAATTTAACTAATTCTGGGATACTTTCAGCTTGAATTTTGGCTGTTTCCTCTTGTCGGGATTTGATAGCAGAAATTTCCTCGCGTCACAAAGTAACTAGGG
>NZ_JACJUP010001191.1:0-2071 GCF_014748295.1 Planktothrix sp. FACHB-1355
GGCGTTTCCGGTTCGGGAAAATCTACTTTAATTAACGAATTGCTTTATCCAGCTTTGCAACATCACCTGACTCGCAAAGTACCTTTCCCCAAAGAGTTGGATACTGTGAAAGGTTTAGACGAAATCGATAAAGCAATTGTGATCGATCAATCGCCGATCGGTCGCACTCCCCGTTCCAATCCAGCTACCTACACGGGAGTCTTCGATGTCATCCGCGATATCTTTTCCCAAACCATCGAAGCGAAAGCAAGAGGTTACAAACCGGGACAATTTTCGTTCAACGTGAAAGGTGGAAGATGCGAAGCTTGTGGCGGACAAGGGGTGAATGTGATCGAGATGAATTTTCTGCCAGATGTGTACGTGCAATGCGAAGTTTGTAAAGGCGATCGCTACAATCGGGAAACCCTGCAAGTGAAGTACAAGGGAAAGTCGATCGCAGATGTTTTGAATATGACAATTGAGGAAGCTTTGGAAGTATTCCAAAATATTCCCAAAGCAGTCACCCGCTTGCAAACATTAGTCGATGTTGGATTAGGATATATCCGTTTAGGACAACCTGCACCTACCTTATCCGGCGGTGAAGCGCAACGAGTGAAATTAGCAACCGAACTATCTCGTCGCGCCACGGGAAAAACACTCTATTTAATAGATGAACCAACAACAGGTTTATCCTTTTACGATGTTCACAAATTACTGGATGTTTTGCAGCGATTAGTGGATAAAGGCAATTCGATTTTGGTCATCGAACACAACTTAGATGTAATTCGCTGCGCCGATTGGGTAATCGATTTAGGGCCGGAAGGAGGCGATAAGGGAGGAGAGACGATCGCTGTGGGAACACCGGAAGAAGTAGCGGAGTGCGATCGGTCTTATACTGGGGTATATTTGAGGCAGGTGTTGTTGCAACATCCGTCAAAGGTAACTGCTTAGCTGAATATATAATCAAAAAAATCAAACCAACTTTCTGGTAAACTAGAAATTATGACATCGGAAAAACAAAGGAATGCGATTATGTATGAATATGTTATCGATCTCGTTGTTCCCCTTATACCTGCAACTCTAGACACAGGTAGTGAGAAATTTCAAACTTGGGAAATTGCAAAATACAACTTTGACCCTTGCCTACAAGTTGGTGATGAGGTTTTGATAAGTAATCTCAAGATAGGCAATCAGGAAGATGAACCTTTTAATTTTATCGCTGGAGTTACAAAACGCCAAAAAGAAATATTAGTTGCTAAAAAAGCCGAGGAATCTATATTTTAGAATATTAATTACAGTAGAAGTAAAAGATAAACACGAATTTCCAAGATTTATTGAGATTATGAAAAGATATAATCCGAATGCCTTTAAAAACTAAGCAGGCATTCTTGAAATACAAACGCTGTTACTCAATAATTTAGCACTGAGAATAGCCATTATAATATTAGCAAATTGTAATCAAAGGATGACATGGAAGGTAAAAGATTTATCCGCACCCTACGATTAAAAAACTTCCTATCCTACGGAAGTGAGGGTGAAACAATTGAACTACAACCTCTAAATGTTTTGATTGGCCCCAACGCATCTGGTAAGTCGAATTTAATCGAAGCAATTGGACTCCTAAAAGCAACACCTACAGATTTAACTGTTCCTATTCGGAAAGGGGGAGGTATCAGCGATTTTCTTTGGAAAGGTGAAAGGAGTATTCCGACTGCTGAAATTGAAGCTATCTTAGACAACCCAGGAAATATGCCAATACGCTATAAGATTGGTTTCACAGTAGTTGGCCAAAGATTGGAACTTGTAGACGAAGCGATAGAGAATGAAACATCATATCCTGGCGAAAAAGGTGTCTATTTTTACTACCGCTATCAAAGTGGTTATCCAGTTTTAAATGTAAAAACTATAGCTTCAGGTCTAGCGGTTAAAGCAACTGACACCCGTCAACGCCATCTTCGCCGAGAAGATCTCATTCCAGACCAATCTGTTTTGTCTCAAAGAAAAGACCCCGATCAATATCCAGAACTCACTTATGTTGGCAATCAATTTTCTAGTATTGCTTTATATAGAGACTGGCATATAGGACGAGATT
>NZ_JACJUP010001192.1:0-2114 GCF_014748295.1 Planktothrix sp. FACHB-1355
GCAGGTGTAAATTTAATCGCATTGCCGACAAGGTTATGCAAAATTTGTTGCAGGCGATTTTCGTCAGCTTCTGCTGGGGGAAAGTCAGCCGGAATAGAATTGATCAGTTTCAAATTTTTGTGGGCAGCAAGGGGTTGGCTGAGGGTAAGAATCACATTGGTAATCGATCGCAAGTCTACAGCTTTGAGTTGCAGTTCGATATTCTTGTGTCTGAGTTTTGAGAAGTCGAGAATATCATTGATTAAATTGGACAGACGGCGACCGCTCGATACAATTAAATTGAGGTTGGCTTGTGTAGTTTGTGGGAGTTCTCCAGTTGCACCATCAATCAGAGATTCGGCGATCCCGATAATGCCGTTGAGGGGTGTGCGGAGTTCGTGGGATGTGTTAGCAAGGAATTCATTTTTGAGTTGGTCGAGATGTTTTAAGTCTTCATTTTGCTTTTCTAGAGCAGCAAAGTAATCTTGGAGTTGCTTTGCCATGCTATTAAATGAATTTGTCAGCTTTTCTATTTCGATGATATTGCTAGGTTCGATGTGCTGTTCTAACTTACCTGCGGCAATTTCTTCCGAGGCAATAGAGACTTTTAAGATTGGGCGGGTAATCCACCCTGCGGTGAAAATTCCAACAATAATTGCCAACAACAATGCTAGGCTACATAACAGAAGGGTGTGTCGGGTATTGGCATAAATTTGTGCCATAAAGTCGGATTCGGGGATAACTACCACGGCTAGCCAATCGATGCCTCGTCCATCCCGAATTGGCATGACCTCAACGTAGTGCCATGAATCTTCGATTTTAAACTTGAGGTTTTGACTGCCATCGATCGCTGCAAAGTCACCGAAATGTTCTTTTAAATAGCGAGTAGTAGAACTTACTATCTCATTTGGACTGTTATCTGCGGGGATGCGATCGATCTCCCGGTCTTTCCCTTCACCTTTGATAATAAACGGCTGGCTAATAGTTGAGCTAGCAATTAGTTCGCCCGATCTTTCAATAATAAAACTCTGTCCGTGAGGACTGATTTCTAGACTTTTGAGAAACTCTGTAATTCGCCTCAAACTGAGATTGATTGATAAAACCCCCAGAAGCCGATTGTTAGAGTCGTAAATAGGGCGAACGGGAGAAACCACCAGAGAAGTATTTTCGCGAGAAAAGGAAGAAAAGATCGGACTCCAAGTAGCTTTGCCAGCAAGTTTTGCAGCTTCATACCAAGGGCGGGTGCGGGGATCGTACTCCGCCGACTTCAATAGTTTTTGTTTCCCGCCAAATTCGTCTAGGAAATAAATCTCGCGAATCGGTGCAGTAGCAGTTGTCCGCAGTCTGAGTTCAGCGGTACCATCTTCCATACGTTCGACGCCGACAAACTCGCCTCGTTCGTTCCCAAAGTAGATATAACTCTCCACTTTTTCCTTCTGCACCACCTGCCAGAAATAGCGCCGCAATCCAGGAAAGTTATCTAGCTGTAAATTACGACTCTGGACACCTGCCTCGATGAGTAGCAGAACGTTATAAGATTTATCGAGATAGTCAGCAACGTGCTGGTTGATGCGGACACCAATTTCTTTATTCAACTGAGTTGCCAGGTCATCGATCGCTCGCTGTCCGTTGCGGAAGGAGAGGTAGCCGACTAAGCCTACAGCAGCAACGATTTGCAGGACAAAGGGAACCACCAGCATCGTTCGCAGACGAACTTTTCCGGAGATGTTGTATAAAGCGCCTTTTAATATGAGCATCGCGAAGCAGTTGGTTTACTTAAGGATGATTTAGATAGATAGTTGCACACCTGGTAATTAGTCGAAGTTCGGAATAAGGATGAGATAAAGATAGCCGAATATTACTTAAAATCCAAATCTGCCACGCCTTCCCATCCTTCGGAAACGCCATATTGTTGATACTGCTGACAGCGTTTTACATAAAGCATCGCCGCCTTATCATCTGGATTGATAGTTAATATTTCTGTAAATATTTGTTGTGCTACATCAAAATGTTGCTCGTTATAAGCTATCGTCGCTTGCTCGAACATTGTCCGCGTCTGCGTTTTTAACTGATTCGATAAGCTCAGAGATTCATCATAGATTTCATAAATCGCGACTGGTTCTTTTTTCCCTTTC
>NZ_JACJUP010001193.1:0-2113 GCF_014748295.1 Planktothrix sp. FACHB-1355
GTATGGCCTCCGGCAGGAATTGCACAAGCTGCTTTATTATTGCTAGGAGTGCGTTATT
Organism: Planktothrix sp. FACHB-1355; assembly: GCF_014748295.1. Lineage (NCBI taxonomy): Bacteria > Bacillati > Cyanobacteriota > Cyanophyceae > Oscillatoriales > Microcoleaceae > Planktothrix > Planktothrix sp. FACHB-1355. Next base: position 59 of record NZ_JACJUP010001193.1, read on the forward strand.
GGCCGGGAGTAGCTTTGGGAGCATTTTTTTTCGATTTTTTAGGCATAAAGCCATCATTAATACTGGCGTTACAAGCATCTTTCGGTACGACTTTACAAGCTGTAGTGGCAGTATATTTGCTACGTCATCTGGGGTTTCGTACATCACTGGCTCGTTTGATAGATGTTATATATCTTGTTTTGTTCGGAGCTACTATTGCTACCCAAATAAATTCTACTTTAGGGCCACTCCGTATGGTTTTAACTGGTCTAGTTGAGTGGAATAAATATTGGGAAGTACGCTGGAATTGGTTTTTGGGGGATGCAATGGGAATCTTAATATTCACGCCATTGCTATTGATTATGTTGACCAAAAAAGGTACAAATAATAGTGAAAAAAAACTCTAAAATAATCATTCAAAATCGACTGTCATTACTAATTTGGCTGATTTTATTAGTAACAGTTAGTTGGATGGTATTTGCAGCGAGAACAGAGGCGCAAATTTCTCGTTATCCCCTGGAATATTTACCTTTTCCATTCATCATTTGGGCGGCAATTCAATTTGGTCAGCGCGGTGCTGTTTTATCTTCCTTCGTCGTATCGAGCATTGCTATATGGGGAGCATCTCAGGGAGGAGGCCCTTTTATTGCTAAGACTGATAATATCAGTCAGGCAATCCTATTTTTGCAAGCTTTTATGGGAGTGATTACTATTACTTCCCTATTATTAGCTGCTACAGTATCAGAACGTGCTGCATCTGAAAATTTGTTGCGCCAGAGCGAAATAAAATATCGAGAACTTGTAGAAAATGCTAACAGTATTATTCTCAAAATTGACTGTGACGGTAATTTGACATTTTTCAACGAGTTTGCTCAGAAATTCTTTGGTTTTACTGAGGAAGAAATCTTGGGCAAAAATCTGGTTGGTACGATTATTCCCCAAACAGATACAACAGGGAAAGATTTAGCAGCTATGATGAGCAGTATCTTGCAACACCCGGAGCAATATACTCGCAACGAAAATGAAAATATTCGGCGCAATGGCGAACGAGTTTGGGTAGCGTGGGCTAATAAACCGCTGTTTGATTTAGCAGGAAATTTTATCGGCATACTTGCTATTGGTACGGATATCACCTCGCGCAAACAAGCGGAATTATCGCTGCAAAAGTTGAATGAAGAATTAGAACTCAGAGTGGAAGAACGAACGGCTACGCTTGCTGCTACTGAAGCCGAACTACGAACTTTATTCGCCGCTATGACTGATATGATTTTTGTGCTAGATTGCCAGGGGAATTGTCTCAAAGTAGTCTCAACAAATCCAAATATTCCGAAACAAATCGGCCCGAAACAAGTGTGTAAAAGCTTACACGCTGTCTTACCAAAAGCAGAGGCTGATACTTTTATTAAAAATATTCAGCGAGTTTTGGATACGCAAGAAACAGCGAACTTTGAGTACAGTTTATTGTTCAAAGATCGACTGGTGTGGTTTTCTGCCAATATTTCACCCATATCACAAGAGCGAGTGATTTGGGTGGCGCGGGATATTAGCGATCGCAAAATTTTAGAAGATAAGCTACAGCAATCTTATGCAGAATTAAATGCTCTTTTAGCGTCGATGACAGATATAATTCTCGTAGTAGATTCTAAAGCTAAAGATCTGAAAGTTGCGCCGACAAATCCGGGACGTTTATACCCGCCTGATGTTGATATTATTAGCCCTACAGTGGAACAATTTTTAATCGGCGATAATGCCGAAGTTTTTTTAGAGCAAATTCAGCAAGTACTGCATACAAAACAAACAATTAATTTCGAGTATAACCTGCCTGTTGGCGACTCTGAATATTGGTTTCTCGCTACGATTGCACCCGTATCTGAAGATTCGGTGATGTGGGTAGCCCGCGATATTAGCGATCGCAAACAAGCTGAGTCAGCATTGCGTTTGGAAAAAGAAAAATCTGAAGAATTATTGCTAAACATTTTACCAGAACCAATTGCCAATAGACTCAAGGAAGATCAAAGCGCCATCGCCGAGAGCTTTAATGAAGTGACGATTTTATTTGCCGATTTGGTTGGCTTC
>NZ_JACJUP010001194.1:0-2064 GCF_014748295.1 Planktothrix sp. FACHB-1355
AATGCGAATTGCTTCCAAATCTTTTTATAGTTTATCAAAAATTCCTGCTTTATCCTCGACATTAATTCAATATATTGCTTATATTTTTGAGCGACATTTTCCAAATGTTCGCCCGTAAATAATACTGCTAGGCAATATGTTGTTGCACTATAACCGGCATATTCTATATCTCCAGTTTCCAGTCCGCTATGAATTGCTTCTGTCAAAGGTTCTATAGTTTCTTTTGCATGGGTTTTCCACGGGATAATATAACCGTTAATCATACTGATAACTTTGGCTTTCAGAGCATAGGCATCAAACCGATCCAACACGCTTAAAGCCAGTTGACCGAATTTATATCCAGAATCGATATCTCCTAACGCACCACACAAAATCATGCCATAAAAAACATAGGCAAACGCGGCAACAGACGAATTACCGTATTTAATAGAAAGGTTTACCATCGTTAAAATAACCAGTAATCCTATTGCCGGATTTGCAATAAACGCAGGCGCAGCGACGCTCTTCAAAATTCGCATGGCTGCCAGCTTAGAAGCATCTGTCATTTCTGGAAGTTTACTTAAATTTTCTATGCGTTTTCTTCCCAAAATTAATTTGGTCTGAATTAGAGCAACAATAACATTGAGATTTCCCGGTCGATTCGGCAACCGCACACCAAGCATTTGCAGAACTTGCAATGCTGTATCTATGGCTTCTTGCAAATGATTTTGAGATATATAAAACAGGATTTTTGTTTCATATACTGGAACTTTTTCTAGCAGAGTTTTAGCTTTGTGGAGAACTACTTCAGAAAGTGCCGCTCCTCTTTCGTAGTTGGTATTGAGATATTCAGCTTCCACCGCTTCTACATACAAATCAAGCGTAAGGTTATAATCGGTATCCCAACTCGACTCTGGCAGAAGTTCCAAACCTACATTTAAATACTTAACAGCGGCTTCTATTGCAGTGGCTGACTTTGCTTTTTTGCCAGCGATTAAATTAAGTTTTGCCAGTTCATATTTTTCTGCTTGTTTGACCAGCAGTTCAACACCGATATTTAGCTGGTTGACAATATCAAAGATATTTTCTTCTAGCGCGTATTTAGATGTTTTGTGCAACAACAGTTGACCAATTTTCAGGTGAGTTGCTTTCTGGCGATCGTCCAGAATCAGCGAATAAGCTGCTTGCTGAACTCTGTCATGGAGAAACTTGTAGCTAATTGAGATTTGTTCTCGATCATTAGTCATTTCCAAATGACTTATCACTGATGACTCTTGACGAATCGCCAGAGGAATTTTGTAGGTATTGCTTAGAGGCAGAATTAGACCTGCTTGCAGTGCTTCCCACAAATCGTTGGCAGTTTCTATAACAGATTTCTCATTGACAATGGCAAGCACATCTAAATTAAATTGATTGCCAATGCAGGCAGCTAATTTTAAAATATTAATTGCGTTATCAGATAATTTTTGAATATTTCTAGCAACGAGTTCGACGACATTGTAATCGGTAATTCCAATACTTTGAATTTGTTCTATGTCCCAAAGCCATCGCCCTTCGCTGAAGTCGAAATGCAATAGTTTTTCGGCATAAAGAGTTTGCAGCAGCTGCGTTAAGAAGAAGGGATTACCCTGAGTTTTGTTGAAAAGTAGTTCTGCTAGTGGGTACAGGCGATTGGGTAAAGTTTTTCCTCGATCGAGGGTATCGACTAATAGTTCGCTGACGTGAGATAAATTTAGAGGTTGTAGGACGATATTACTGACCGATGTCCCAGCTTGTTGAATTTTCTCTATAGTTTGAATGGTAGGATGAGTTGGATTTACTTCGTTGTCTCTATACGCGCCGATCGTCAATAGATATTTGATATCCGAGTCGGTCATGATGCTCTGAATCAACTTCAGAGAAGCCGAATCTGCCCACTGTAAATCATCTAAGAATATGACTAGCGGGTGTTCTGGTTTTGTAAATACCTGAATAAATTTTTGAAACACCCGATTGAAGCGATTTTGGGATTCAGTTGGGCCCATTTGCGGTACGGCAGGCTGTCTCCCAATAATTTTTTCAACTTCGGGAATTACATCAATAATT
>NZ_JACJUP010001195.1:0-2106 GCF_014748295.1 Planktothrix sp. FACHB-1355
ATAGCTTTCAATTAACAGAATCCCGGCAACGGGATTGAAACTAATCGAACTATCGTCACGGAATACTGAGATTCCAACTTTCAATTAACAGAATCCCGATAACGGGATTGACGATCGGCGCGATCAAGCTAAATTATCGCGATATTGCTTATCTCGCTTCCCCGGTATCAACACATTTCCATATTCATCGCTCACTCCAGCTTTGGCAACCCCATGCACCGCAATTTTGCCTTTGCATATTGTGGCGCTATACTGTTCGTGGTGATGACCGTGAAATACTTTTTTGACTCCCAGCGCTTCCGCCAACTCGTCTAATTCCCTGAAACCATAGCGATGGCAAGAAGGAGCCTCATGAGTTACCAGTATATCGGCTCGCTTCTCCCAAAGTGCCTCGTACTCTTGCCAAAATATGCTGGCATGATGTTTGCGCGGAATATCGCCGCGCCAGCGTTCCTCTTTTCGGCAATAATGTAATAAGTCTTTGCGACTGCGAAATCTGGGTTTGATAGGCGGTCTCCAAATCTTTTCGCGGAATATGCCACCCAATCCGGCTACGCGCTTGCCATCAATCTCGACGACGCGGTTGTGCAGGTTGCGATCGCCCAATTTCGACCCAAACAAGTTATCGTACCAACAATCGCGATCGCAGTCGTGATTGCCGGGGATAAACCAAACCTCGGTTTTTTCCAGTATGGCGGAAAGTTCCTCGTCAAGCGATCGCTCCAAGTCCAAATCCCCAAGCAAAATTGCAGCTTGTGGAGCATAAGTCTCAACCGCCCTGATAAATGGCCGAAAATCGCCATGCGGATCGCCACCGAACAGAATCATAACTCCGATTGCCCTGCTGTGCCGTCGAGGTATAATCACTGGGGTGAATGGGCTTATATAGCTTCCGAAACCGCAGCCTCCCCAATTTCTACATTAACCTCAACAACTTTAAAAGGGCTAGTCTATTAAGTTAACATTTCGCAACATTTACAGGCGCAAAGATTAAACTTAATTACAAAGTCAAAACTTGCTAATAACTCCGTGATAACGTCTATTGATGTTGACCGAGTTTGAAAATGGCGCAGAAACAGGGATGGAGAACACATTGCAACTCGATTTAAATCGCTCCTCGCATTCATGTCGTGAAGATTTCAGCGAGTACGTGGCACACCTTCAGCTTCACATGGCGTTACAAGCACGTAACTTAGTACCCAATCTCACCCAAGCGGCAGATAGCCGAGAACAGTTGTTGCAGGAAACTCAAGCAGAGTTTGAAAAATTGGTTTCTAGGCAAATGCGATAGCTCAAGCAAGTGGGATAGGAACAGAAAAGCAGGTCATCTTTGCCAGCGAGACAGTTATCCTAGCCATTAGCTCCCACACACAAACTCAAAATAGCCAACTATAATAGGAAATGTAAGACATGGGGCTGTAAAGGTTTCGACGTGTCGGCGAAAGCTGCCCCGTGATACAGGCCGAGAGTGAGTCTCCTCTCGCTAATCAAAGGCTCAAAAAAAAGTAAATGCGAACAACATCGTTCCTTTTGCTCGTAAAGCTGCCACTGTTGCTGCTTAATAACCGATAACAAGGTTCGAGCGTCTGTAGTCTGACTCCGTTAAGGACTACGGACAAACCCCAACGGATGCTCTAGCAAGGTTTCTCTGGTTGATTGCTAGCTAAGATTCAACCACTGCATCCTGTCATCCGGGATAATGGATGGTTCCCGCCCAAAGGGTCAGATGGGCTAAGCCTGTGAAGGAGCGGAAAGTAAATACCCGTCGCGGACATCCGTTCAATTCGGATCAGCTCCACTTAACGATATATTGATGAATTAATTTGGGAGCCACCCTCTACTATTTATTAGTAACGGGGTGGCTTCTCAATTAGGGCTCTATCAACCTTTGGGCCAGTTCGCCAAACTCAACTTCGGATATCAAGCGGTCTGAATTGGTGGAATTCCAGCCATATCGAGAATTTGGGGAATCAAATCTTCGCGCTTCACCGCCATCATGTGAACGCCTTGACAAATTTGACTGGCTAGCTTGACTTGTTCGGCGGCAATTTTCATCCCTTCCTCTAATGGATCTTTTGCACTTGCCAAACGATCGATAATGTGTTG
>NZ_JACJUP010001196.1:0-2050 GCF_014748295.1 Planktothrix sp. FACHB-1355
TGTAAGCACATCGAGAGGTTATTTATGCGTCTAGTTCAGTTGTGCGCGATCGCACTCACAAGTTTCCCAAACATTGTGAAAAAAAGATTGCGATTAGCCGCACCGTTGATATTATGTTTTATAATAGCTTGCTGGTCATTTCCCGCGCAAGCAGCTACCCGCATCAGTCCGCGCTTGCAAGAACAGGTTTTGCAAATTATTCGCGAAAATCCAGAAGTAATTCTCGAATCTTTACAAGCTTATCAGCAAGCACAACAACAGAAATTACATCAAGCACAGCAGGCATTTTTGCAAGACCTGAAAAGTAACCCGAAAGCAGTAATTGCTGAGTCTCCTACGACTGGTGCGAAGGATTTAAAGATTGTGCTGGTAGAGTTTTCAGATTTTCAATGCCCCTATTGCGCTAAGGCTCAGGAAACTATCAAACAGTTCATGGCAAATCATCAGGATGAAGTGACTTTAGTTTACAAACATTTCCCCTTGACTTCGATTCATACCGAAGCAATGCCAGCTGCCAAAGCTGCTTGGGCAGCCGCTCAACAAGGCAAATTCTGGCAATACCAAGACGCCCTCTTTTCTCAGCAAGATAAATTAGGAGAAGCGCTGTATTTGGAGATTGCCCAAAACCTCAATCTAGATATGGAAAAGTTTCAGCAGGATCGCAATATTGCCGATAATGCAATTGTTCAAGATATGCTCCTCGCTGAAAATTTGGGAATTACCGGCACTCCATTTTTTGTGATGAACGGTCAAGCATTCTCTGGTGCTATTCAGTTATCCGATATGGAGAATATTTTGGCTCGCGTTCGGTAATTAATCTCTTTAGCTGCGTCAGACAGACAGCTTCAAACGATCGCGAAACTAGGAATATCTGACCCACCCCACTCACCCCCTCCCCTATGCTCCACGTCCACATCCACGGCAAAGGTTTTCCGATACTTTGCCTTCACGGACATCCCGGTTCGGGTAGCAGTATGTCCGTCTTTACCCAGCACCTTTCCCAGCGATGCCAAACTATCGCCCCCGATTTGCGGGGATACGGCAGGAGTCGCGTTAAGGGCGATTTTGATATGCACGACCATTTAATCGACTTGGAAGCGCTTCTAGACTCCTTAGAGATCGATCGCTGTTTGGTGTTGGGATGGTCGCTGGGAGGCATTCTGGCTATGGAATTGGCACTCAGATGTCCGAAACGAGTCAGCGGTTTAATTTTAATTGCGACAGCAGCTCGTCCTCGGGGTAGCCATCCCCCCATCAGTTGGGAGGATAATTTATACACAGGATTAGCTGCGATTTTAAATGGACTGCAACCGGGATGGCAATGGAATATCGAAACTTTTGGGAAGCGATCGCTTTTCCGCTACCTCATTCAGCAACATAACTCCAGTGCTTATCGATACATTGCTGCCGATGCTGTTTCAGCATATCTGGGTACTTCGGGTGCGGCAACGCGATCGCTTATGACAGCCCTAAAATCTGGGTACAACCGACTCGAACACCTATCCCAGATTGAATGTCCTTGTTTGATGTTAGCTGGGGCAGCCGATCGTCACATCACCGCCGAGTCGAGTTTGGAAACAGCTCGTCACCTCAAAAACTGCGAGTGGTACTGCTACCCCAACACCGCTCATCTGTTTCCTTGGGAAATTCCCTCACAGGTACTGGGAGATATCGATCGCTGGATGGAAAGTCATCCCGATATATTTGCGACAGCTTCTCAAACGAGCGATCGCTAATAGTTTTAAGCCTTAAAGCTGGCTACGCTCGATCGACCCTTATACGCTGACGATCCTTTGCGGTTCGATCTTTCGATCGTTTCGTGTTCCACAGTCACCTTAGCTGGCTTACAACGTTTTAGCAAAACAGCACTAACTTGAGCGCCTTCTGCTTTCAAGTCTTCTTGGTAGCCACCTATTTCTGCCTCTGCATCCTTAGCACTCAGAAATGGGCCAAAGTAGTAGGTACAACGGGGGCTCTGTGTCTGGATCTCTATCCACCAAGCCAAACCGAATAAATTGAGAATGCTAATCAGAATCTCTTTCATAGCCTT
>NZ_JACJUP010001197.1:0-2099 GCF_014748295.1 Planktothrix sp. FACHB-1355
ATCTAAAGTTAGTCTATACTCAGTTTTACAAGCTGTTTTTGGCAACAATTCGATCGCAAGTTTCACATAATTAAATGCGGATTGATAAGCTGCCGATGCTTTGGCTTTCTGTGCCGCTAGCAAGTTTAATTTTGCCAGTTCATAGCTCTCAGATTGTTGCCTAATTAACGCTCTACCTTGGTTTAGGTGATTGACTATTTCAAATATTTCTTGGTTTTCCTTATTTGGGGGGGTATTTTGCAGTAGCAACTGTCCGATTTGCCAATGCACTGCTTGCTTGTCTTCCGCAGGAATAAGGGAGTAAACTGCTTGTTGGATACGATCGTGGGCAAACTTATATTCAACATTTACTTGGCCGACCAAATCTTGTACATCGAGGTCTAATAGTTTGTAAGTATCGCTTAAAGGTAAGATTAAATTTTCTGCAATTGCTTGCCACAAATCGCCTGCTGTTTCTCGGAGAGATTTTTCATAGACTACTGCTAGAGTTTGGAGGTCAAATTGATTACCAATACAAGCGCCTAGTTTCAACACTGCTTGTGTTTGCTCTGGCAATTTTTGAATTTTTCCTGCCATCAGTTCAACTACATTATCAGTAAAGCCCCGCTTTTTAATTTCCGGTAAATTATACTGCCAACTGCCTTGCTGATAGTCAAAAGAAATTAATCCTTCTGCGTAGAGAGCTTTTAAGAATTCATTGATAAAGAAAGGATTACCGCCTGTTTTAGCTACTGTTAATTTTGCCAGGGGTAAAGCTGTCTCCGAGTCGCAATGAAGGGTATCGACTATTAACTGATTAACATCGGACAATTTTAGTGGAGAAAGGAAGATGCGATCGATCGTTGCATTAGCCTTCTCGATCTCTGCCAAGGTCAGCATGAGGGGATGAGCTTCGCTGACTTCGTTGTCCCGATAGGCTCCAATTAAATACAGATATTTACTATCTGCCGCCGTCATCAAACGTTCAATTAATTTTAGCGAAGCACCATCGCTCCACTGTAAATCGTCTAAGAAAATGCAGAGGGGATGTTGTGGTTGAGTAAATACTTTTATGAATTTCCCAAAAACGAGATTAAACCGATTTTCTGCTTCCGCAGGTGCTAAAATTGGTACTTCTGGTTGCTGTCCGATAATTAGTTCTAATTCGGGGATTACTTCTATCATCACTTGACCGTTTGAACCCAAAGCAACCAGCAATTTTTCACGCCAAGCGGCTATTTGAGCTTGACTTTCTGTTAGTAGCTGTAGGATTAAAGAACGAAATGCTTGGATAAGGGATGCGTAAGGTATATTGCGTTGAAATTGATCGAATTTACCGGCAATAAAATATCCTCGCGAGCCGGTGATGGGTTTATAAACTTCCTGTACTAAAGCTGATTTACCAATCCCGGAATATCCAGCCACCAACATTAATTCGCTGGCTCCCAAGCTAACGCGATCGAAGGATGCCAATAAGGTTTCAATTTCTTTTTCTCGGCCATACAATTTTTGGGGAATTTGAAAGCGATCGGAAGCATCGGCACGCCCTAGAGGGAAGGGCTCGATTTGCTTTTTCCGCTGCCATTGATGCAGACATTGCTCCAAATCTGCTTTCAGTCCGTAGGCAGATTGGTAGCGGTCTTCGGCATTTTTTGCCATTAATTTGAGGACGATTTGTGAAATTATTTGGGGAATTTCCGGTTTGAGTTCGTGCGGCGGTAAGGGAACTTTGGCAATATGGCAATGCACCAGTTCGATCGCATCTTCTATGGGAAAGGGTAACTCGCCCGTTAGTAACTGGTAGAATGTGACTCCCAGCGAGTAAAGATCTGTGCGGTAATCGATGGGACGGTTCATGCGTCCGGTTTGCTCTGGCGAGATATAGGCCAGCGTTCCTTCTAAGATATTTGGATTGCGAAAAGTTGCATTTTCTCGCGAAATAACTGTAGAAATTCCAAAATCAATGAGTTTTACTTGCCCGGTAGTTGGATTCAGAATAATATTTGCTGGGTTAATATCTTTGTGGATAATATGCTGCTGGTGAATTTGACCCAAAATTTCGCTAATCTGAATAGCTACTGTTAAAAAATCTGCCAAAGAACCTAACCCCCCAAACTCTG
>NZ_JACJUP010001198.1:0-2098 GCF_014748295.1 Planktothrix sp. FACHB-1355
TGCGGGGACGGGTACAAAACAGCGGCACTATTTCTATTCGCCATATCGACTGGCACGCCAAACTGGTAGAAGTAGAAGCAAATTTTCTGCAACAGTTTCGGATTTGGTTACGGAGTGCTGAATTATACGAAATTCGCAGGCAAATTGTCAGCGGTTATTCGTCATTTGTCATAGATCGAAAGGAAGCACAAAATAAAGTTGACATTTTTTTAACTTGCTCTCCTTTAGAGTTAGCGCGTTTACCGTGGGAAGCTTGGGAAATTGGCAGCGAATTTGCATCTGCTGCTAAGGTTCGCATTTTTCGGACTCCGCTGAATATTCGGACAGAAACAAATGAGGAAAAATATTTGTCGCAGATGCGATCGCACCGTCGCCGCAAAGCGAGGATATTAGCAATTTTAGGAGACGATCGGGGACTGAATTTCGAGCAGGATTTGTCGGCGGTGCGATCGCTCGATCGCATTGCCGAAATAAAGTTTGTCGGTTGGCAACCAGGACGGGAAATTGCACAATTAAAGTCAGAGATTCGAGAAGCGATCGCCGACGAACAAGGTTGGGACATCTTATTTTTTGCCGGACACAGCAACGAGACAAATTTTACTGGGGGAGAAGTAGCGATCGCTCCCGGTGCGTCAATTTTAATTAGCGAAATTGCACCGCAATTAACTATTGCTAAAAAAAGAGGTTTGCAATTTGCTATTTTTAATTCCTGTAGCGGTTTGAGGATTGCCGAATCGCTGATCGATTTGGGATTGAGTCAGGTTGCCGTTATGCGGGAACCTATCCACAACGCAGTCGCACAAGCATTTTTGGTGCAGTTTTTACGAAGTTTGGCCGAATCCAAAGATGTCTGGGAATCTTTACAGGCAGCTTGTGAATATTTCCAAAATGAAAAAAATTATATTTATCCATCTGCTTATCTAATTCCGTCCCTATTTTGTCACCCGGATGCAGTTTTGTTCCGACTCAAACCTCATGGGGTCAGGCAACATCTCAAACAGTTGTTGCCGACAAGACAAGAGACGATCGCTGTTTTGACATTAATTTTACTGAGTTTGCAGTTACCAGTGCAGGGATATTTGTTAGAAAGACGGGTGCTACTACAAGCAATGTATCGCCAATTTACTGGGCAAATTCCCAACACTAAAGCGCCGCCTCCTGTTTTGCTGGTTCAAATCGATCAAAGATCGATTGATGAAGGAAATCTCAATGAATCCAAACCAATGCCTCGCGATTATTTGGCTAAGTTGGTGGATCGGCTTTCGGCTTTAAATGCCAGAGTTATCGGTTTGGATTATCTCTTAGTTCTACCCCGAACTGAGAGCGATCGCAAGCTAAGTCAATCTCTGCGTAAGGCTGTCCAAAAGCAACCATACGGAACTTGGTTTGTATTTGTAGAAACTCAAGACGAAACAGGACAGCGACTCAAAGTTTTGCCTGAAATTGCCAGCCCTAAATGGAGTTTGCAAGGGGATATGGCTATACCTGTTGGCAGCTATATGAAACTCGCACCGGGAGATAATTATTACTCGGATATGTTGCCGTTTTCTTACTTATTAGCGCTAGCTTATCAACTAAATTTTCAGTCATATTTATTATCGACTCAACCCAAATTGGAAAGTGGAGAAGATTTTATCGACCAGATAAAATCCGATTTTAAACATCAGCATCAACGGGAATATACGAGTTTGTTTGCTTCGGCATCGCACCTACAACCGATTACTGCCTTTTCTTACAATTTCGGGCAAACTTGGTTGCATCCGATCCTTGATTTTTCTATTCCTCCAGAACAAGTTTACGAACGCATTCCAGCTTGGCAGTTACTCAAAAATACTACCGATCGTTCGCAGCTAAGTCACCTTCAACAGCAAGCGGTGATGATTGTACCGGGTGGATATTTGAATGCTGGAGTATCGCGGGATGGCGAGGATAATTTTCCTTTGCCTGCTGCGATCGCATACTGGCGCAGACAGAATGATTCGGATAGAAGTCGCATATTTACAGGCGGTGAAATTCATGCTTATATGCTGCATCATCACTTGACTCGAAGCACGATCGTACCTGTACCGGATCTTTGGGCGATCGCGATAGCGGCGTT
>NZ_JACJUP010001199.1:0-2097 GCF_014748295.1 Planktothrix sp. FACHB-1355
AGTGGCGGTTCGTCTGGCGGTAGCTATTACCACTCTACTCCCGTCTACGGTGGTGGTTACAGGTCGGGTGGAATTTATTTCTATTCGGGATGGGGATGGTTTTTTCCTTCTATGTTTGGATTAATTGTGCTAACTGCTGTGCTGCTGATAGTTGTCAGCGCCTTTAAGAAAACCAGCAGTAATTATGTTGAAAGTACTGATGAAGTTATCCCAACTGGTAATAAAGAATTAGACAACAATATTGTTACTATCAGCAAAATTCAAGTGGGATTGCTGGCGCAAGCGCGTGCGATTCAAAAAGAATTATCAGAATTAAGTCTCAAGATCGATACTGGTACGTCAGAAGGATTATTAGAATTGTTGCAAGAATCTGTTTTGGCGCTGTTGCGATCGCCTGAAAACTGGACGCACGTATCAGCTACTTCCAAAACAGTCCGCAACCGCGAGTCAGCGCAGGAAATTTTTAATAAGTTTTCGATTGAAGAACGTACTAAATTTAGTTCGGAAACTCTTACTAACGTAGAGGGAAAAGTCCGCCAAAAAGAGGTAAATCCGAATCCAGATGCAGAACCGGGCTCGTATATTGTGGTAACGTTGCTAATTGGCACGGAGAACGATCGCCCGATGTTTGGAAATGTCTACTCATCTCAAGAATTGAAAGAAGCCCTAGAGAGTATTGGTTCTATCGCACCGGAATATCTGACGGTGTTTGAACTGCTTTGGACTCCTCAATCGGAAACAGAAAGCCTGACTTACGACGAGCTCTTGACTGAGTATACCAATTTGATGCAAATTGCTTAAGTGGTCATTAGCGATCGGTCATGGGCAAAAGTGACTGATAACTAATGGCCGATCGCAAATAACAAAGGAAAAAACAATGAACATCAGAATTGGCAATGGCTATGATATCCACCGACTGATTGAGGGGCGTCGTTTGATTTTGGGAGGTGTAGAAATTGCCCACGAATTAGGTTTGCTGGGGCATAGCGATGCGGATGTGCTGACTCACGCAATTATGGATGCGATGCTGGGGGCGCTGAGTTTGGGGGATATCGGTCATTATTTTCCGCCCACAGATGAGAAATGGGCTGGCGCTGATAGTTTGATGTTGCTGAGTCAGGTGAATCAATTAGTGTTAGATAAAGGTTGGCAGATCGGCAATATTGACTCGGTAGTGGTGGCGGAACGTCCGAAACTGAAACCTTATATTACCAAAATGCGCGATCGTCTCGCCAGCGTTCTCAACTTAGACTGCGATCGCATCGGAATCAAAGCTACCACAAACGAAAAATTAGGGCCAGTCGGTAGGGAAGAAGGAATTGCAGCTTATGCTGTTGTTTTGCTGACTCAAGGATGAATTATGAACGCCGAACAATTGGAAAAAACTGTATATCGCATCAAACCGGAAGTTGTCATTTTGGACGATGACGATCGCATAATTTTGTTGGTGAAAGCCAAAGGAAATAGAGAAATATACGGTAATGTTTCCGAAGCGATTTCGTGGCTAAAAGCTGGCAATGGGGCAATTCCATTCGTCATGTTTATTGACATCGAAAACATCCAAATCTTCAAATGGGAAAGTGGTAACTCGTCGGAACCAGTTTGTATACTCAATACTGCGGAAGTGCTTAGCCCTTACGGTCTGGAAGTAAGCGATAAATGGATATCTGGGGATTACCTTGGTAGTACAGCCCAATCGTGGTTGAACGACTTAGGCTATCATTGGAAGTCACCTACTCCCCCAGCAGAAGAACAGATAGCAGCCATAGGGTTGTTGTCGTTGCTTAAAAATGGCACAGCTCAACCTGAAGTTGAAATCAGGATTGATAGCAAGTTGCGATACATCGTTTTGAAATATTTCTTCGCAAGTCCAGATGATTTTTAATTAGCATGATACTTTACGTCGAAACTAATTTCCCGATGAGTATTGCGACAGGACGCGACCCCGAAGCAAGCACTTTGTTACTAAGTACGCCAGCATCAGTTCGTCTGGTAATACCAAGCGTTTGCTATATGGAAGCTTTGTCAGCTTTGGACGCAGATTTAAAGGCACGCAGACGTTTTAATAACGAATTGGATATTCGGCTGAGCGATGCA
>NZ_JACJUP010000012.1:0-21315 GCF_014748295.1 Planktothrix sp. FACHB-1355
TTCTCCATCATTTAAAACACCCTGCACAATTTTTTCTAAATCCGCATTACCTTTTCTCGCTCCCAAACCGTTAATCGCACATTCAATTTGTCTGACTCCACAGGTTAAAGCGGTAAGGGAATTTTCTACCGCCATACCCAGATCGTCATGACAGTGAACTGAGACGATCGCATCGTTAATATGAATAACTTTGTTAAATATATTTTCCAGAAACTGGGCAAATTGTTCGGGTAACATCAAACCCAAACTGTCGGGGATGCTAATAGTTGTGGCTCCACTGTTTATCGCCACTTCAATTGATTTACACAAAAAATCCAGTTCGCTTCTAGTGGCATCAAAAGCGCTCCATTCTACATCATCGCAGTAATTACGCGCCAAGGAAATACTATCTTTGATGACTGCCAAGACTTCCGCTTCACTTTGTCTAGATTGATTGCTCAGGTTAACATTAGTGTAAGTGTGAATTCTGGCTTTTGCTGCTGGTGCAAGCGCTTGGGCAACCGTTATGATTTCCTCTCTATCTGAGCTTGCCAATCCGCAAATCGTCGATGTTTTAATTACTTTCGATATCTCGAATATTTCCTCAAAATCTTTTTCATACCTGCCAGGATAACCGACTTCGATCGCATCTACGCCCATTTGCTCTAACAGTTGAGCGATGCCAATTTTTTCCTGAAGGTTCATTTTTACACCAGGCGTAAGCTCTCCGTCACGCATGGTGGTATCGAAGATTACGATCTTGTTATTTGTCGCTAACATATAGCGTAGGCGAAAGTAAAAATATTATTATACACCAAAGCTTCTTCTTCCCCTAACCCCTAACCCCTAGCCCCCAGTTATACTTAAGAGTGCATCTTTAAACAAGGGTGGTTAAAAATGAAAGAGCGTAAAATAAACGATCCAGTAAAAAAGAAAATTGTTGAAGATGTGCAACGAGTTGGTTGGCACGTTATGGCGGTAGGGGCAGATCCGGATAACATGAAACCGGGTTTTGCTTATTCGATCGGCTTATGGCAATCGTTCCAACATCCGGAAATTATTATGTTTGGATTGCCATATCAAACGATGGGTCACATTATTAACGATATCGGCAGTTATGTGAAAGGTGGCAAACTTATAGTGACGGGTCAACCTTACTCAGATTTTATCCAAAACTACTCGATTATTTTTGAAAGCGTGGCATCAGCTTGGTGTGTTGAGTACTTGCGTTTTGCTATCTGGTTTTACGGTGAAGAAGATACCTTTTCTGCTTTACAATGTTTCTGGCCTGACAAAGCAGGCAAATTTCCTTGGGATGCCGATTTTAATGACAAATTAATTAGCTATCAACCATTGTTGTGCGGCTAAGTAAACAGAAAGAGGAAGAAATCGCTTTGGCTTAGGAAGGGCGATCGCAGCGTACTTTCTTCCTCTCTATATATAAGACTGACAAAATTAAGTCAAGTCGTCACTAAATTTTGACATCGCTAATCGTTTTGCAAGGAGCTGGGCGAGCAACAGTGCGACGAGCGCGAACCGGCTTTTTCGGGGTGCTTCTTACTGTGCTTGTTGGGCTTGTTGAGCTAGCCGAGATGTTTGCTGACTGACTGGAATTTTGATTGACCGAGTTGCCCTTACCGGTAACATTAGCTTCTTGGGTGTTGGTTTGAACAACCGCGTTATCGCCACCACTGCGGTTTTGGCAGCAAGGCTCGGAAGTAGGGGTCGCGAATGCAGCAAGGGGAAGCATCCCCAGGGTGGTAGCGGTCAAAATACCCACTATATAGGATTTTTTCAGCATTTTTCCAAAGTTTGCGACAGTATTAATCGAGCTGGTGATGGAGTTGGTGGTGGTCATGTCAGTTTCTCTCTGTATAAATTTGCTGTTGGTGAAGGTAGTTGAAATTTACTTTCGCTGTTCCGTAACCCTCTCTTACCCTCTGAAACTATTTAACTAAGCCTCTGATAAACTCGTCAAGTAATTTTACAAAACTTCACATAACTGCCTTTTTCTGTAAGTCGTCCAGAGATTTCAGAGGGTTAAGGAGTAACCCAGAAACCCAAGAAACCCGGTTTCTTTAAGAAACCGGGTTTCTGTGTGGCGAAAAGGGCTGTAACCGTACAAAGGAGGATAAAGGAGGAAAGCTCTGAGATGTATCCCACGCCAAATTCAAGATTTTGGGCCGACAATTCGTCTCATAGGATACGATCGATCGCGCCAGCTTAACGGGAGAGTGTCGCGCCCCCATTCCTGCTACAAGCAAAGTTTAACAACCTTTCTTGCAGACCAGTCGCCGGATGCCAAGAATCGCTGACAGCTTGGTAAACAATCTTATTTTCCGACTCAAATTCACCCTGGAACTGGACAAGCAATTGCTGATTTGTACAATTGCCTTGAAGTCGGTAATATTGAGCTTCCGGACTAGCTACTTCAAAAACTATAGTCTCACCCTCACGAACTAACCGATTGATATTCATGTACCACGGAAATTGTGTCAGATATGGATTTGCTGTAGATAACTGAATCGCAGTTCCTGGCACTTCTACCCATGCAAATTGTCTGTTTGCTTCAACAGTCGGTTTAGCTTTGGCTGACTGTGCAATTAAGAGAGAAACTGCTGCTATTAAAATAGAAAACCTTTTCACGATCTTCTACTCCCTAAATATCAAATTATGAAAGTACAAACAAAAAGCCGAATTACTTTGGAATCGATTCTAAAGGTATATCGAGAATTTCGTACTTTTGCCAACCAACTGCATCGAAATGCCACCATTCTTTTGACAGAGGTATAAACCCTCGTTTTTGCATCGCTTGTTCCAGCAAAACACGATTTTCGATCGCTTGGGCGCTGGCACCTCTGTATTTCCTATGCGCTCGCGGTGTAAAATTATCGAATTCGGTCGGCATTTCTAATTCTTGACCATTGCGATCGACCAGCGTTAAGTCTACTGCTGCACCGCGATTGTGCTTTGACCCCCTTCTCGGATTCGCCACATAAGGACGCGCTGACGGGATTTTCCACATAAGCTTTTGTACTGATAGCGGTCTGTAACAATCATAAACTTTCAAACCCAAGCCCTGTTTCTCCAAATCTTCTTGAACTTTTGATAGTTTTAGCGCTACTTCCCTCCTCAGCAAGCATCGCGCCACCTTGTAGAGTTTTGTTTTGGTGAAATTATTTTCTGTAGCATAACGGATGTCTTGCACTATGTTGCTATTAATAGTCTCCATATCAACCAATTCGGCGTTATTTGTTTTTTGAGAATTCGGAACTTTTGCTTGTGGCGTTGGACTCGGTTTTGGGGGAGCGTCAAGATTAACGCTGGGTGTATTTTTTACTGTGGGGGTTGGACTCACACTTGCAGTATTCGTTGTCGGCTCGAACTTCTGACACGCAAAAAATAAAGCCACTAATACAGTAATGGTTATAAATTTTACCCATCTCTTCATATAAAGAAATTCGCTCCCGGTTTGTTTTATAAATCCACCTCTTGCATATTATCCGCAAGTCCTTTCAAACTACCCAAGCAATCAACCAGTAGCTCGCGATTGAGCGAATTGTACTTGGTTTGGCCATCTTTTCGCGTTTGGAGTAACCCCGCCTCGGTCAACGTCCTGGAGTGGTGACAAAACAGCGCCAGACTAATCCCCACTTGATTGGCTATCTCGGAACTGGCGATCTCCTCACGCTCAGCAAGCATCTCCACGATCCGCAATCTTGTCGGATCTGAGAGAGCTGCAAAGATTTTAGCGCGTTGTTCGATGTCATTTTTGGCCATGAGAGAGGTTGCGATCGCCTCAGATCTGTCCTTGTTATTTGTGTTCGGTTTCGATCGTCCTACCTCTATCTTACGTCTGTTTGGGACTTTGTTAAATACTTAAATAACCACTTGACTTTCTGGAAAAACCCATTTAACATAAAAGTTAAATGGTTGTTTAACTACTGAACTGTGGCTGGATCGATCCGGACGTCTCCACGACCGGAGAGTCGCTGCAAAAAACAAGGAAAGGAGGCTTTTACCCATGTCTGACAACTCCAAATACGTCACCCTGACAGATGACAATTTTCAGAGCGAAGTCCTTGCCAGCGCGGTTCCAGTTGTTGTAGATTTCTGGGCTCCTTGGTGCGGGCCATGTCGAGTCATCGGGCCATCGATCGCAGAATTGGCAGCTGATTTTGAAGGTCAAGCCAAGGTGGGCAAGTTGAATGTCGATCGGTGCGATCGCACCGCCAAAGAGTACAACATCCAAGCTATTCCAACTTTGCTCTTTTTCAAAGATGGTCAAGTTGTCGATCGCCTGACTGGTGTAACTCCAAAGCAAGCGCTTGCCGACAAAATCAACGCCCTACTTCAGGAAAAAAGCTTAATAGCTAATGGCTAATTGATGATAGTTCATAGTTCATAGCCTATGAAGTAAATCAACCCGGTTTCTTAGCAAAATTTTGGGTTTAACACTTAAAAAATTATGCAGAAACCGGCTTTCTCTCCCTGTCGTGCGTACATCCAGAACAAATTACCAAATGGAGATGCAATCGATGATCGCGAACGTCAATCTTTTTACACCATTTAAACTCGGTCGTTACGAACTGCCAAACCGAATTGTCATGGCTCCCTTAACGCGGATGCGTGCTGGTGCGGGAAACGTTCCAACTTCTTTAAATGCTACTTATTACGTACAAAGAGTTTCGGCTGGCTTAATTATTGCCGAAGCAACTCAAATTTCTCCTGAAGGCGCTGGATATCCCAACACTCCAGGTATTTATTCAGCAGAACAAGTTGCCGGGTGGCGACTGGTAACAGATGCAGTCCACGCTCATGGGGGACGCATTTTTTTGCAACTTTGGCACGTCGGACGAATTTCTCACCCATCCCTACAACCGGGGGGAGAACTGCCAGTTGCACCAAGCGCGATCGCACCCGAAGGCGAAGCAATTACCCACGATGGGCCAAAACCTTTCGTAACGCCACGTGCATTAGAAACAGCAGAAATTCCCGGAATTGTCGAACAATATCGTCAAGCAGCAGAAAACGCACTCGCCGCTGGTTTTGACGGCGTAGAAATCCACAGCGCCAATGGTTATCTGCTCGATCAATTTTTACAAGATGGTACAAACAAACGCACAGACAAATATGGCGGTTCGATTGAAAATCGCGCTCGTTTGCTATTAGAAGTAACAGAAGCGGTTGTGAGCGTTTGGGGTGGCGATCGCGTCGGCGTGCGTCTCTCCCCCAGCGGTACATTCGGTAGTATGCACGATTCCAACCGCGAGGCATTATTCACCTATGTAGTTTCTGCCCTCAACCGCTTTAACCTCGGTTATCTTCACATTGTCGAACCCAGGATTAATGGAAATATCACTGTTGAAGATCGCGTCTCAAATTTAAACACCAGATATTTCCGTGCCATTTTTAACGGTACCCTGATGACAGCAGGCGGTTACGATCGGGAAGAAGGAAATGCTGTTTTGGCTGCTGGCGATGCAGATTTAGTTGCTTACGGTCGATTATTTATCGCCAATCCAGATTTACCAGAGCGTTTTGCGCTCAATGCACCTTTAAACAAGCCCGATCGATCGACTTTTTACGGTGGAAACGCTTCGGGATATATCGATTACCCAACTCTTGCACTACAGACTGCATAGAATTGCTGATTTGTAATGGGTAAATGCTGAAAATTACAGATCGTTACCCATTACTCCTAATCGATTGAGATTTTCCATTTGCCGCCCAATACTTTTAGTGTAGTTTGGTCATCGATTGACAAGCCCACGTTTTTCGATTTCCTTCACGACAGCAACTGCATTTGCAATTCCATCTTCAGCTTGGATTTTCGCCCCCAGATTAGCTGCACGTTGACGCATTGTGCGATCGCTCACCGCCTGTTGAATCGCTTGTGCAAGTCGTTCAACTGTTAGTAGCTTACGTGGAATCGGTGCTGGCCCAACACCTAATTCCGCTACGCGCTGCCCCCAAAAGGTCTGATCGCCAAAGAATGGAATCACAATCGAAGGAACACCTGCCCTGAGACTGGCGGCTGTTGTACCAGCACCGCCATGATGTACGATCGCTGCAACACGGGGAAACAACCAGGAATGAGGTACAGAATCCACAATAAAAACCGTATCCGGTAAATTTTCTGCACGCAAACCATCCCAGCCTGAGAGTAATATGGCACGTTGTTGAGTTCTTGCCAGAGCTTGTAAAACGAGATCGGCAGTTTCTTCCGGCTTTCGATTGCTCATACTGCCAAACCCAATATAAACAGGAGGCGAACCGTTTTGCAGAAACTCCATCAAAGCTGAAGATGGAGTCCAATCAGATGCTGAATCTAAAAACCAATAACCGGTAACATGAGTATTGCCATCCCAATCAGACGGTTTGGGTATCACTGATGAACTCAAACCGTAGAGAATGGGAGAATTATGCAAACTAGGAGAATTGTATGGCCCCCAAAACGGGGCTGTCGGTAAGTCCAGCACCTGCTGTCGCGCTAAGTTATCGGCTGTGCGAAATCCCTGCCATAGTATTTGTCGAATTAAATGATGAGATAATCGATTCACAGCACCTCCCAGTTTGGATAGGGACTGAGGAAATAAAACACCGGGAAAAGCTTTTGTGGCTGTAAAAGGAACGACGTAAGCTTGAATCAATGGCAGCGCCAGTTTCTCTGCCAGGGAGATAGCAAGATAGAGTCCTCCAATACCAGCAATCAGCAGATCTATTCCCTGACAGGCAGCTAAACCTTCCTCAGCTAAATTAATAGTTGTGCGTTGAGCTTCTTTTGCTGTCCGTGAGGTAATGGCAAGAAAATTCCCTTTCTCCAAAAGCTCGCGCATTTCTTTGCTTTCGATAATTTCTTGCACATTACCCTTGACAGGCCAAAATTCTAGTCCGCAGGAACTGACTAGCATTTCAAAGTTTTTATATGTTATTAATCGCACGACATGACCGGCTTCTTTTAAGCCTTTTCCCAAAGCAACATAAGGTTGAACATCTCCTCGACTTCCCAGTGCAATAATCAAAATGTGCATATATGACCGCTCCCTTTCGGTATGATTGGTGTGATGTTTTAAGGCAATTAGTGCGGCTTGGGTGCGCTTACCACGCCAAGCATTTGGGGAATTGTTCTTGGAGATGTAATATAACTTTCTCCCTCACAAATTAATTGTGTAGAACCGCCCCCATCTAACATGATTACTTTATCAGCCCCAAAACTTCTGAGCGTCTCAGTTGCGTGTGCTTGAGTCGCCGCTGTAGAGTTAAAAATTAAAACTGTTTCGTAAGTGCCGTTAGAGTCGCGATCTTTAACGCCTACAAATGTCCTACCAACTTCTTTGTTGATAGATTTATCGGCATTTTCATGCAATCCTACAATCAAATTTGGTGCGGCAGATGAGTAAAGAGAGCTTCTGCCGTTGAAGGTTGTTATGTCGGCGCGATCGCTATTTATTTCCAACATTAACTTTTCTGTGGGATATTCACTTTCTCCCGCATATCCATCGCTGATAACTTTGCCATTAACTTTCACTGGAAAGGCTAAATTTGTGGCAGGTTGGCTGTTAGTGCTGAAGAATTGACCGTTAGTTATACAAAAAGCATTTGGATTGGATGAATTTAAATTTAACCATGCTTGGTTGAGAGTTTGGCGTTGCATTTGCGGGTCGTCTCCTCCGTAAGCACCTTGCTTTTTACCAGCATTGGTAATATCTCCATTCAGCAATTTAACAGATGCACCTTTGCTCAAATCAACTATTTGTACATATTCTGTATTTTTTTGGTAAAGCGTAACTCCTTTAGTAGTTTTAACTGCATCAAATCCAGGCGGAATTACAGAAGGGGTAGAAATTTGCTCTGACGCGCTTAGTATGTTATTGGAGCAAAGGTACGCAAAGAAAAGAGAAATAAAAATTTGCTGTTTTAGGTTTATAGTAAAAAATGTTTGCATTTGCATTTGTTACAGATAAGCGCGAGCGATGCGTGACGGCACCGTAAATTAATTATATGATGTCCGGTAGCATCGGTTGCATAAAAAAATCGCGTTCTTATCTGCGTTTATCTGCGTTTATCTGCCTAATCTGCGGTAAAATTTTCACCCCTAATTCCCACAGACAATATTTCGCTTCACTCATGTACTACCGATGCAACCGGACACTATATTATTGCTTTTTCGGAGAATCGATCGCCCGTGTCTAACCCACCCTACTGTTTAGCATAAGAAATCCGTAATATCCGTATAAAACAAAGCTAATCTTTTTTGTCGATCAAACTTTTCCATTTACCCTCTGATTTGCCAATTCAACTGCTAACCGCAATGCTGCTTTCATACTGGTAGCATCGGCAATACCCTTACCCGCAATATCAAACGCCGTGCCGTGATCCGGGGAAGTACGGATAAATGGCAAACCGATGGTAGTATTTACAGCCCGATCGAATGCCATTAACTTGACCGGAATCAATCCTTGATCGTGGTACAAAGCTAAATAACCATCAGCCGCAGGTACTTTTTCCCCTTTGCCAAACCAAGCTTGACCCGGTTTCACCCACATGGTATCCGGCGGCACAGGGCCATCTAGAATTGTCTCAGGTCTGCTCTTGCGTTCTTCCTCCAACCAGGGAATTAACCAATCCAGTTCTTCCCGTCCCAATTGTCCCTGTTCGCCACTGTGGGGGTTTAATCCAGCAATGACAATTCTCGGTTTTGCGATCGCAAAATCTTGTCGCAAGCACTCCACCAGCAAATCCAGTTTCGCACTCATCAACTGCGGTGTCAGAGTATCGGCTACTTGACGCAGAGGAATATGTGTGGTAACGAGTAGAGTGCGAAGAGTCCAATCGGTGTGAGGCGATTGCGCGACAAACAACATCCCGAACCGCCGCACGCCAGCCCGTTCTGCCAATAGTTCTGTCTGACCGGGATAATCGTAACCAGCAGCTTTCCATGCCGATTTAGCGATCGGCCCAGTGACAATAGCGTCAAACTCACCGGAAAGAGTGTGTGCGATCGCAGTTTCCATATAAGCAAAACTCGCCGCACCGCTAGCAGCATTACCACTTCCAGCGGCAATCTTACCCAAATCCGCATCCAAATCCACATTTAGGATCGATAAATCGGCTGTATTTGCCAAAATCTGCCTACATTCAGCCGAATCAGACAAATTAAGATAAATTTTTTCTAGTAGCGATCGACTGCCCACCACCGTAATATCGCAATCTTGGACAACTTCTGGATCTGCCAGCGCCTTCAGAATCACCTCCGGCCCAATGCCAGCCGGATCTCCCAGAGTGACAGCCAAGCGGGGACGCCGACGATCGTCTTTGAGCTTAACAGACATTTGCTCAGACAAATTTTTTCCAGCTTTCATTTTGCCTGCCTTGCACCTGGGTATCTAACATAAAACGTCAAACTACCTTTGCGAGTCTGACGCGCTTAATGATAATTTATCCCCAGTCTAATTTTTTACGACACTGGTATGAGGTGACCGATCGTCATCCCAGCGAACTCGATCGACATAGCAAAGGAGCATTTTACCAATGAGCGGCGAAATTTTCAATGCAGCTATTTTATCCGCCTCCCTCGTCCTTGTGGGTTTAGCGATGGGCTTTGTCCTCTTAAAAATCCAAGGAGTTGAGAAATAGAGGGAATAGGGAATAGGGGCTAGGGGCTAGGGGAAGAGAAACGGGAGAGCGGGAGAGCGGGAGAACGGGAGAATAAATCTATTCCCTATTCCCTATCCCCTCTCCCCTATTCCCTAACCCCTAACCTCTAACCCCTGAATTCTGATAATATCTTAGAGAAACATTAAGATTCATTACTAAATTTCTGGATGAGCTTATTAATCGTCGGTTCCACAGGCACCTTAGGAAGACAGGTAGCCCGTCGCGCCCTAGATGAGGGACATGAAGTACGCTGCTTAGTCCGCAGTTTCAAGAAAGCGGCCTTTTTAAAAGAATGGGGCGCTCAACTCGTGTCTGGGGACTTGTGCGATCCTCAAAGCCTACCGCCTGCATTGGAAGGCGTCACAGCAATTATCGATGCTGCCACTGCCCGACCCACAGATTCCCTGAGCATCAAACAGGTAGACTGGCAAGGGAAGGTAGCCCTGATCCAAGCCGCCAAAGCCGCCGGAATAGAGCGTTATATATTCTTTTCGATTCTGGATGCAGAAAAATATCCTGACGTACCCCTGATGGATATCAAGCGATGTACGGAACTGTTTCTGGCAGAATCCGGTTTAAAGTATACTATTCTGCGACCCTGCGGCTTTATGCAAGGGTTAATCGGACAGTACGCCGTTCCCATCTTGGAAAAACAAGCAATTTGGGTAACAACCCAAACTACTGCTGTCGCTTACATGGACACCCAGGACGTGGCTAAGTTCGCCGTTCGCGCCCTCTCCGTTCCCGAAACGGAAAAAGGTACTTTTCCGGTAGTAGGCACACGAGCGTGGGGTGCTGATGAAATAATTAACTTGTGCGAACGCTTGTCTGGGAAAGAAGCAAAAGTAACCCGCCTACCCCTGGGGTTATTGCGTACTACTCGCCAAATCGCCAGGTTTTTTCAGTGGGGCTGGAATTTAGCCGATCGCCTATCCTTCGCAGAAGTTTTGGCCTCGGATAAACCCCTTACCGCTTCAATGGAAGAAGTATATACTGTATTCGGTCTCGACCCCCAAGAAACCACAACCCTGGAAGCGTACCTCCAAGATTACTTCAGTCGAATTTTGAAGAAGCTGAAAGAATTGGATTATGAACAAGCTAAAACTAAAAAGAAATCAAAAAAAAGAGCATTAAGATTTTAAACGAACGGTATGAAGACAAAGATAATTTTCCCAAGTTGCTGATAGGTTTATTGTTACGGGTTCGTGGCGTAACAGCAACGCATCCCTAACCATTAGCCATCAGCAGCCCTCTTAACTAGAGTGACGTTCGTTTTCAACTCCTTTTTCAATACATCAACTTTCAATCCGAAGCTGGACTTCTTTGCGTGCCCAAAGTTGGGATTATATACAACGACGTTAAACCTGTAGCTTGTCGCCTTGCTACAGAGTTAAAAAACGATTTGACTGCTGCTGGTTGGGATGTCTTAATGGCGACTGGTGCAGGCGGTATTCTGGGCTACTCGCGTCCCGAAGGCCCAATTTGCCACACGCCGATCGAAATGCTAACACCTCCAGATTTCGACGAGGAAATCACCTTTGCAGTGGTGTTAGGCGGAGACGGCACAGTTCTGGCGGCATTTCGTCAGATCGCACCCCTCGGCATACCCCTGCTGACTGTCAATACCGGTCACATGGGGTTTCTCACAGAGACTTACGTCAACCAATTGCCGCAAGCGATCGAAAAGATTCTCGTCGGTGAATACGAAATTGAAGAGCGAACCATGCTGACGGTGCGCGTGTTACGGGAAGAAACCGTTTTGTGGGAGGCGCTTTGCCTCAACGAAATGGTCATTCACCGAGAACCGCTCACCAGTATGTGCCATTTTGAAATACAGGTAGGCAGGCACGCAGCGATCGACATTGCCGCAGATGGGGTGATTCTCTCCACTCCTACAGGTTCGACAGCCTACGCTCTCAGTGCCGGTGGCCCGGTGATTACGCCCGGTGTACAGGTCTTGCAATTAGTGCCGATCTGCCCTCATTCTATGGCTTCCCGCGCATTGGTATTCGCTAACAGCGATCCGGTGACAATTTATCCAGTTAATCTGGAACGCTTGGTAATGGTAGTTGATGGAAATGCCGGGTGCTACATCCTACCAAGCGATCGCGTCCGGGTAGAGCGATCGCGCTACCGGGCCCGCTTCATCCGCTTACAACCGCCGGAATTTTTCCGCATTCTGCGAGAAAAATTAGGCTGGGGTCTACCCCACATTGCCAAACCTACTTCTGTCGAGCTCCCTTAGCCAAATTTTAGATTTTAGATTTTAGATTGGATCTGGAACCTAAAATCTAAAACCATAAGGAAGTATCATCATGAAAAAAAGATTGTGGGTTTTGTTATACAGTGTAGTTTGCAGTCTTTTTTTTGTATTGCTTTGTCAAGCACAACTACCCTCTCAGCAAATAGATGCGGTCGGAATTGTACTTTTAAACCCACAGGGACAGAAGAGATTTGAGCCGATCGGTTCCGCTGTCTATCTCGGAGAGGGAATTGCGCTCACCAATTGGCACATAGCCACTAATGCCGCACTCCTAATTTTGCAAGGAATCGATGTAAAAACCGAAGACCAACTGCTCAGCTATCAGATTAACCGCACTGACAATGCGCGAATTAATGATTGGATTTGTTTGGTTGCACCAAATGCCGATCGACTCAACCGCGATCGCAAGCCATACAGAATCAGCGCTACAAATACCGAAGGCTGTATTCCCTACAACCTAACGCAATGGCAGGCATTTCGGCCATCACAACCGCAACCCTCATCCTTGAGTCCCACCGTACCGATGAAGCAACTGCTGTTTCTAGACCGCGACCTGGAAGTAGCAGTTGTGAAACTAGATACTCACCAATTCGATCGCATCGACCTCTCACCCCCCTGTCTGGAAAGTAAACCGATCGAGCGAGGCGAACAACTCACCATTAAAAGCCATGCTTACGGTCGCTATCCGGCAATAACAGTCACCGCCACCGTACAAGATAACAAACCCGCGTTGCGGATCGACCCCGATCCTCGCGTTCCCGTCGAAAATCGCTACGCTGCTATGTCGATCGTCGCTATTCTCCCTCACGGAGAAGCGGATGCCGTCGGGCCAGGTTCGTCGGGAGGGCCAGTATTCAACCGTCAAGGCAGGCTCGTTGGGCTAGTATGGACAGGACAAGACCTTCCTGATGGTACTAAAGAAGTTTGGATTACACCAACATCAGTTTGGTTACCTCAACTTCAGCAGGCGGGTATACCAGACGAGAATTTACGCACAGTTTTAAATGCGTCTTGTCCAGTTAGATTGTCCTAAAACATATGAAAGCGAATATTCGATCGGGTATTATTACTCATAAGAGCAAGCCCCACAGCGATCGCCTATCTTCTGCCTATATGAGTAACGTTACCCTCAACCAAAATCCTCGCGTCTTGGTGATCGAAACCGACGAAACTCTAGCACAAAACGTCAGCATCGATCTCAGAGAATCAGGTTACGAAGCTGTCATAGCTTACGATGCCACAATCGGTCTGCTACGAGCCAAGGAACTGGAACCCGATTTGATCGTCGTAGACCGAATGTTAGCAGGAGAATCCGGGCTGAGTTTATGTCAAAATCTCAGGCGTGCGGGAAATCGATCGCCCGTGTTGCTGCTGATGGCTCGCGATGCGGTCGATGACCGGGTGGCTTGTCTGGAAGCAGGAGCGGATGATTATTTTCTCAAGCCTTACCGAACGGAAACGTTTTTGAAGTTAGTGCGTTTCTATCTCCAGCCAGAAAAAGACGGCTCCGAACAGTTACGCTTTGGCGACCTGGCTTTGGATCTGGGTACTCGCAGAGCCCTACGCAACGGACGGACGATCGATCTGACGATGAAGGAATACGAGCTGCTCAAGTATCTCATGGAACATCCCCGCGAAGTCTTGACCCGCGAACAAATTCTCGAAAATGTCTGGGGCGACGACTTTATGGGTGAATCTAATGTCATTGAAGTTTATATTCGTTATTTGCGTCTCAAAATAGAAGATGAAGGCGAAAAACGCTTGATTCAGACTGTGCGAGGTGTTGGCTACGTTTTGCGAGAAACTTGAAAGGAGGGGTTAGGGGCTAGGGGTTAGGGGCTAGGGGAAGAGGAAAGGGAAGAGGGAAGGGAAGAGTTAGTAAGGAGCGATCGCTAAGTGATTTTACGAAGAAATTGGTTGGGAGTGCTGCTGTTGATTTTGGTCATGGGTTGTTCGCCGTTGGGGCCAGCAACTTCTGCCGCACAGCAGTCGGTTGTCACAGAACAAGTAACGTCGCAACCTACAGATAGCAAGGAATCGCAGACAGATTTGAGCCAAATGCTGCCAGTTTCAGCTACAGCTAAGATGGGAGAAGAGGTAATCGAGCTGGAAGTAACTCGCACCCCGGAACAACAAGCGATGGGTTTGATGTACCGCACCGCTTTGCCAGATAACCGGGGAATGCTGTTTGAGTTTCAGCCCGCGCAAACCGTCAGCTTTTGGATGAAGAATGTCAAAATTCCACTGGATATGGTTTTTTTGCGGGAAGGAGTTATCAAAGCGATCGCTCTCAATGTACCTCCCTGTACCAGCACTCCCTGTCCGACTTATGGCCCAAACACGCTCATAGACCGAGTGATCGAGCTGCGTGGCGGACGTGCTGCGGAACTCAAGCTCAAAGTCGGCCAGCGGGTGGAAGTTCGGTTTTTGCCACCAAACTCAGTAAATCCCAGTTTATCGCAACCATAACTTTGAAAAAGTTATCAAAGTTACTGAAAAATGTTAATATTTTTATCTATCTTGATAAACTACTGTCAGAAATTGCTAAGCTATCCAGGCAAAAGCAAGTTTGCAATGCTCTTGTCCCTGAAACGGGCAACTCCGATAGGAAGTGCTAGCTTCAGGAACCAGTAGCATCAAAGTCAAGGTGAATTACTTGTTGAATAAAAAAACTATCTTCTATCTGGGTGCAGACATGGCATTGAAGTTCTAGCAGCGTTTTTTAAACTTAGCTATATTTCTAAAAATGCCGCTATGTCTAGGTGTGAGGCATAAGTGCAACTATAAATTCTTCCCTTGTTATAGGTGAGGGTCGTTAGGGCCTTGGAGTAGGAGACAATCAACAAGAAAATATAAAACCTTGATATAAGCCGATCGGCTTAAAGTAGGGTATTGGCGCATCAAAAAGCGCTGCTTAGGTAGGGAAAAACCTTGCACTACTAAGCTTTGGGTTTAATTTTCTCGCAAATTCGACTTAGGATTTCCCTTCGCGGATTGACTGCGAAGTTTGTCTGAGAAATTATACCTAGAAGCGTTCTTTTTGCCTTTGCACCTATCTGACAAAAGAGGTATGGCAAAAAAGTACAGTGACAGCAGAAACACTGTCTATCGACTGATTAAAGTAGCAAGTTCTCTATCGCAAAATGGTGTCTTAAAGAGGAGGTGAAAGTAGGAATGGCACCTGCAACTTATTCACAATTCATTCGCTTCTTAGAAGAAGAATTAGCGATTTCGTCTGCTTCTATTTCAATTGCGTTGAAGCACCGGGAACACGATCCGGGGCCTTTACCAATGATTCTTTGGCAGTACGGTCTGGTAACCTTGGAAGAACTAGATCGAATTTATGACTGGTTGGAAACAACCTAAGTTTTAACCTATCACCAAGGAAGGAGCTGGCTTTCATGTCAGAAGAATTATCTCCCAGTGCGGAACGATCGCATGGGCTTGTCCCCTTGAGTTGTATTTTCCATCTCACCTTTGAGAGCGGGTCTGATATAGAGCCCGCTCTTTTAATTTGTGACTTTTTTTTGAATTTAATAGAAAGCAACTATAAAGTAATTGCAAACGATATTACCTGTTTGACTGTAAAAAAACCGGAAACGATATTAGAAGTGTATTAGTCATAGATAGCTGGAATAAGTTAGGCATCCAGTGTTTATTATTTCAATACAAGGTTACATATTATGGTTTGGCAACAGTCTTCCCGACATTTTGCAACTTTAACGCTCGCCCTAACTGTGGAGTTACTCACCCTGACTCCTCTGTCAACGCCAGCACAATCTCAAGGCACTTCGTCAAGCCAAAATAGTTGGGAAGTAGGCGAAACATCCGCTTATGACCCTCCACCCAATATAGGTTCGCCCACCAGAAAAGAATCAGGGGCCACCCGCAACCCCGAAACCTGTTCTAGGCGAGAAGTACGTCCCAATCCGCCCCTAACTGCGCTGATACCGAAAAACACTGACTTGGGAGTAACGGTGGCAGAACGTCCCACTTTCTTCGCCTATATTCCGCAAACTTCTGCACAAACGGCAAAGTTTGTTTTGCAAGATGAAGACGATAAACAAGTTTACTCGACAACTTTCAGTATTACCAAAGTACCCGGTGTTGTCAGCTTCCAACTTCCCGATACAGCACCGAAACTACAAAGTGGCAAAACTTATCAGTGGACTATGGCCATAGTTTGCCCGCCCAAAATTGACGGCTCTCGCGAGGAGCCTGGTGTATACGGTAAAATTTGGGTAACAAAACTGCGATCGCCCATTGCCAACGAGCTGGAGAAAGCGACACCGCGCGATCGCTTCCAATTGTACCGTCAATATAAAATTTGGCACGACGCTTTGACAACTCTAGCCGAACTGCGCCGCGCCAACCCCAACGACGCACAGTTAACAGCAGAGTGGAAACAATTATTGGCATCTGCCGAACTGAGCGAATTTGCGGAAATTCCCGTTTTCGGTCAGTGATAAAAATAGGACTTACGCAAAGAAACCGGGTTTCTGGCTTCGGCGTGCAGATGGGACAAATTCGATCGAACGGGGGAGCTGGTTCGCGCTATTGTAGAGACGTTGCACGCAATGTCTCCACGATAGCCAAACCGCTCCATCATGCGTCACCCGATTTTGGATTTTCGATTTTCGATTTTGGAAGATCTGGGCAATAATCGGACGGATCTGGAAATTCGTCAAAATTTTTTGATTATTTCCCGTGAAATGGGAGGCTTGAAACTTGTTTTTTTCGGTCATCTTAAATTTTGGTTTCGCCTCGTGACGGCTCTATTTTTTCTCGTAAATTGCCAACCAACCTCAGCACAAATCGTCCCCGATACCACTCTCCCCAATAATTCGATCGTCACTCCCTCTGGCAATACCAGCCTCATCGAGGGAGGAACCCAAGCTGGAAGCAATTTATTTCACAGCTTTCAAGAATTTTCCGTCCCGAATGGCGGTACGGCTTTTTTTAACAATACTCTGGATATTCAAAATATTATTAGCCGCGTTACCAGTAACTCTATCTCTAATATTGATGGCTTAATCCAAGCCAACGGCACTGCTAACTTATTTTTACTAAACCCCAACGGTATTATTTTTGGCCTTAATGCCAAATTGAACATCGGCGGATCGTTTTTTGCCAGTACTGCGTCCGCGCTCAACTTTGCCGATGGTACGCAGTTTAGCATTTCCGGTACGCAAACTCCTCCTTTGCTTACCGTCAGTATACCGATCGGCTTGCAATTCGGTGGCAATCCCGGAAAAATTACCGTACAGAATTCTCAAATCCAGGTTTCTCCCGAAAGAACGCTAGCGCTAATCGGCGGCGATATCAGCCTAATCGGTGGCAATTTAACCGCACAAAGAGGACAAATCGATTTAGCATCAATCGTTACTGGTAATTGGTCATTAATCGATAACCAACAAACTGCCACAAATAATTATGGAGATATTCAACTATCCCAAAAATCTACAGTCGATGCCAGCGGTTCCGGAGGTGGTAACATTCAGGTGCAAGGTAGGCAAATCAGGCTTACCGACGGTTCTCAAATTAAAGCAAATACTCAAGGAGGAGAACTGGGAGGTAGCTTAACAGTAAATGCTTCCGAATCTGTAGAAGTAATTGGCAGATTAGCCGATGGCACCCCCAGCGCCTTGCAGGCGAGAGTCGAACCGGATGCTACAGGGGGTGGTGGTAACATAACCATTGCGACCGGACGCTTGCGCGTCGAAGGTGGGGCGCGTGTAGCGGCTTCTTCCCTTACAGAAAAACCTGCAAACGCGGGAAACATTACCATTCGCGCTAGCGATGCAATAGAAGTAATTGGTGTGGGAACAGTACCCCAACAAGAACAAACTGTAATCCAGCCGAGTGCGATATCGACTCTGACAACTGGTGCAGGTAAAGCCGGTAACTTGGAGATTGTCACCGGGAGATTGATTGCACAACAGGGAGGACAGATATCAGCTTCTACATCGGGAAGTGGAGATGGGGGAACTTTGAAGATTACTGCCGATCGCGTAGAATTGAGCGATCGCTCCCCTGATGGTAGCCTCCCCAGCGGTTTGCTGGCTAGAGTGGAATCGGGAGGAACCGGAAACGCAGGCGAGTTAAACATTCAAACTCAAAGTTTGCGCGTTACCGATGGCGCAAGAGTAGCAACTGCTTCTCAGGGATTGGGAAATGCCGGAAATTTGACAATTCAATCCACCGATACAGTCGAAGTAACTGGAGTGGGGAACAACCCCAATGGTACTCCCAATCCCGCGCAAATATCTGCCTCAACTACAGGTAATGGTAAAGCCGGTTCTTTAACTGTTCAAACGAGAAGATTGATTGCTCAAAATGGCGGTCAGGTAGCAGCTTCCACCTATGCAGTCGGCGATGGGGGAACTTTAAACGTCACTGCGGATGAAATAGAATTGAGCGATCGCTCTCCCGATGGTAGCCTCCCCAGCGGTTTGCTGGCTAGAGTAGAATCGGAAGCAACCGGAAATGCCGGCGAGTTAAACATCCAAACTCAAAGTTTGCGCGTCACCAATGGCGCAAGAGTAACAGCAGCTTCTCAAGGATTGGGAAATGCCGGTAACTTAAATATTCAATCCACCGATAAAATCGAAATAACTGGAGTTGGCAGAAATCCTAACGGCGATGCCAATCCCGCGCAAGTATCTGCCTCAACTGCGGGATCTGGCAAAGGTGGTTCTCTAACTATTCAAACAGGAAGATTGATTGCTGAAAATGGCGGTCAAGTATCTGCTTCCACATTTGGAAGTGGGGATGGGGGAACTTTGACTGTTAATGCAGAAGAAGTGGATTTGAGCGGTCGATCGCCCGACGGCAGTTTTCCCAGCGGTTTGTTAGCTAGAGTGGAAAATGGAGCGACAGGAAATGCCAACAACCTTAATATTAACACGAGACGCTTGAGCGTTAGAAATGGCGCAAGAGTGGCGGCTGCTTCTCTGACTCAAGAACCTTTGAATTCAGAAACTCAGGGAAAAGCAGGAAATTTAATTATTCGAGCGACGGATGAGGTAGAAATAACTGGTTTGGGAAGGAATCCGAATGGAGATCCGAATCCTACACAAGTATCTGCTTTGTCTGTAGGAACTGGAGATGCTGGCACTTTAAATATTCAAGCCGATCGATTGAGAGTTAGTGATAGTGCGGAAGCGATCGTCAGCAGTACAGGTTCCGGAAATCCAGGTAACCTATTAGTAGAAGCTACCTCGATCCTGATTAACAATCGAGCTGCATTGCGAGCTGAATCTGCAACTGGTAAAGCGGGAAATATCGAGATGCGATCGCGGGATATTCAACTCCGCCTTCAAAGTAGAATATCTGCCGTTTCCGCAGCAGGAACCGCCGAAGGAAATATCAATATTACTACAGAGACATTAGTCTTACTTGAGGGTAGCGAAGTCAGGACTGATGCTGTCAATCCGGAAGGAGGAAGTAATATTTCGATCGCACCTCCACCTGGTTTAGGTTTGGCAGTATTTCAATCTACCGATAGTATCATCAAACCCAGCGGCGAATTGCGCGTAGAAGGTGAAGTACAAATTAGCCCTCCCGATATCCCTCCAGTTGAGTTTGTTGACACCACCGGATTGATTGCCCAAGCTTGTCCCGCAGACAAGGGAGGCAGTAGCTTTTTTGTCACCGGTCGCGGCGGTTTGCCCCCCAGTCCTGACGAGCCTTCCAGCGGCGATTTGTTTTGGGAAGATTTACGCATTCCGGGAAATGGCAAACCTTCAAACCCACCTGCAATTCCCAATAAAATTATAGAAGCTCAAGGTTGGATAATTGGCGACAACGGCGAAGTTATTCTCACAGCAGAAACACCTAAAATCACATCGCACCGAACCGCTCTGACGCCACCAGAATGCAAGTAGAATTAAACATTAAACATTAAAAATAATATGCTTAAAAATATTTTTCTACTTTTACTTGCCACATCCTTATACCCCATCCGAAAAATCAGCTCCTTAGCGACCAACCTCTGTATTTCTCTTTATCTGCGTTCATCTGCGTTCATCTGTTATCATCTGCGGTTAAAAAAAAATCCAAAATACTTTTCAAATAAACCTAAATTCAGATCCCTTTTCGCCATACTTTTAGGCTTAGGAATAGCACTTTCGGTCAACTGCGTTATGCCAGATGCAGTTTTATCAAAACAAACCCTTATAAGTCAAACCAATCTATCCTCAGAACCAAGACAATTACTGCAACAAGGTAAACAATTATACGAGGCAGAACAGTTTGCGGATGCTCTGAGAATATGGCAGCAAGCAGAAGCAAACTTTGTTACCAAAAAAGATGTAATAAGTCAAGCTTTAGCACTAAACTTTATATCTTTAGCTTATCAGAAACTAGGAGAATGGGAGAAAGCGAAAAGTGCGATCGCATCCAGCCTGAACCTCCTACAAACAGTCCCCAATAACAACAACCAAAAAACCCCCATCCTTGCCATTGCTTTAAACACTCAAGGTCGCTTACAATTGTCTTTAGGACAACCGGAAGACGCGCTGATTACCTTGCAACAAGCGACATCTGCATACACGCAAGCTGGTGATGAAATTGGGATTACAGGTAGCACTATTAACGTTGCTCAGACTTGGCAAAGTTTGGGCTTTTATCGTCGCGCTTCTAAAACATTAGCAGACTTAGAAAAACGTCTGCAAAATCAACAAGATTCTCCACTTAAAGCAAAGGGATTGCTGACGCTTGCCAACACTCTCCGCATCAATGGTGATTTAGCTAAATCTCTAGAATTATGTCAGCAAAGTTTGGCAATCGCCCAACGTTTGCAATCTCCTACCGATATTAGTATCGCTTTACTCAACATAGGCAATACCGAAAGAGCATTGGCGAAAAGATTAGAAGAATTAGCAGAAGATGTAGAAGATACAGAAAAAATTGAGAAGAAAAATAAAGCGGCTTTAGAATATTACGAACAAGCGGCAACTATATCCGATTCTGGAAATACTCGGCTTCAGGCACGCATAAATCAAATGAGCTTATTAGTGGAGACAAAGCAAAACTCAGAAGCTCAGGAGTTATGGCCGAAAATTGAATCGGAAATTTCCCAATTACCTCTAAGTCGAAATAAAATTATCGCTCAAATTAATTTGTCTGAAAGTTTGATGAAGATGTTAACGGGCAGTGGTTTAGAATTAACATCTGACAAAGCACAAATTAATCAAGAAATTGCCAATATTTTAGCCACAGCTATTCAGTCAGCCAAAAATATCGGCGATAAGCGCGTAGAATCTTTTGCTCTTGGCAATCTGGGTGGATTGTACGCACAAACTAAGCAATTGAATAACGCCAAAGATTTGACTGAGCAAGCTTTGCTTTTGGCGCAAGCGAGTAATGCGCCGGATATTGCTTATAAATGGCAGTGGCAGTTAGGAAGATTG
>NZ_JACJUP010000120.1:0-9755 GCF_014748295.1 Planktothrix sp. FACHB-1355
TAAAAATGAAAAGCTAGCAATTAATGATTTAAAGTATGGCTTAGGCAAAGCGATTCAACGAGGTCTGAAGCTGGCAATTTTTAATTCTTGTGATGGATTGGGTTTAGCGAATGAATTAGAAGAATTACAGATAGGGCAAATTATTGTGATGCGGGAGCGAGTCCCTGATAAGGTAGCCCAAGAATTTTTGAAGTATTTTTTGAGTGCATTTGCTGAAGGTCAGTCTTTATATTTGTCAGTGCGCTCGGCACGAGAAAGGTTACACGATGATGGAATCGAAGATAAATATCCGGGGGCAACTTGGTTGCCTGTAATTTGTCAGCATCCAGCTGAAGTGCCGCCAACTTGGAAAGAGTTACTCAAAACTTCAGAAATACAGCGTAGGCTAAGTTTCCGTACTGTGCTTCTTGCAAGTTTGCTTGTAACAGGATTGCTGATCGGAATACGACACTTTAGAATACTTCAGCCAATAGAACTGTGGGCATTTGACCATCTGATGCGACAGCGACCATACAATGACAAGCTAGATCCGCGATTGTTGATAGTTACTGTAACTGAAGAGGATCTTGAATATCAAAAACAGATGAAGATGGAGAGGCAATCAGAATCCTTATCAGATCAAGCACTGGCAGGAGTTCTAGATAAAATTACACCGCATAAACCGCGAGTCATTGGTTTAGATTTATATCGAGAATCTCCAGTAAAATTAAAATATCCAAATTTAGAAAAGCATTTGAAAAAAAATGAACGTTTGATTGGAATATGCCAAGTTGGTGGCACGTCGCCTCCTCCTGAAATCCAAGAAGAAGAACGTCTGGGATTTAGCGATATTCCCGAAGACCCCGATGGTGTTATTCGTCGCCAACTGTTGGGTATGTCCAAAACTGATAAGTCTAGTTGTCAAACACAACAATCTCTCAGCCTCCTGGTTGCACTGCGTTACTTGGCAGAAGAAAAAATCTCGCCTATAAAATTTACCCCAGAAAAAAATTTACAAATTGGTAACGTAATCTTGAAGCAATTAACAACAGATGCTGGGGGATATCAATTAATACCGAAAGAAGCTTTAGGCTACCAAATTTTAATTAATTACCGTGCTGCTGATTCAATTGCTAGGCAAGTTACTCTTAAAGAAATTTTAAACGGTTCGATTGATGCTGAACTCTCCAGCCTTGTAAAGGATCGAATTGTTCTTATCGGTACGATCGCTTCAAGTTATAAAGATTTGCATCTTACCCCATACAGTGGGGGTGAATGGCCGATGAAAATGCCGGGAGTAGTCGTTCAAGCTCACATGATCAGTCAGATCCTCAGTGCTGTATTAGATCGGCGGCCTCTACTGTGGTGGTGGTCTTCTGAAATCGAAATATTTTGGATTGCTAGCTGGTCTTTAGTAGGAGGTGTACTGGTATGGTACTGGCGATCGCTACTCTATCGGATACTAGCGATCGCCGCTGCGCTAGGTATCTTATATGGAGTTTGTTTTGTCTTATTGCTGAAAGCTGGTTGGGTGCCACTTGTCCCGTCGGCGTTAGCTTTGATATTTACTGGCATCACTGTAACAGCATACACTGCCTTTATTAATCGAAAAAAGCAATAGATATTTGTACAGGAAATTATGAATCAAATGAAGTTACTTGTTCAAAAACTTTCTCTTCCCTTTTCGATCGCTTGGATAACCTTGAACTTTACTAGCAATGCCACAACTGTACAGGCACAACGAACTACCTCAGATACTAATCGCGACTTTATCCAAGCACAATCATCAAACCAACAACCACTGGATTTCTCTGGTACGGGAAGACCTGATAGGCGCACAACAGGAGGCAGTCGTCGCGGATGTCCAAGCGTAGATATACCCCTGACTCCCTTAAGACCTGAGTATATGGGGTCAACTGTCTCAGAATATCCTACCTTTTGGGTTTATGTCCCTTATAATTCCAACCAAATACAATCTGGTGAGTTTGTATTGCAGGATGAAGAAGCAGATAGAGAAATCTACCGAACTCCCTTTACGCTGCGTGAAACACCAGGGATTGTCAGACTTCGCTTGCCGTCTAATCCGCAATATGCTCTAAAAATCGGTAAAACTTACCGTTGGTACTTCAAACTTTTTTGCAATACTCAAGATAAATCAGTATATGTTTTTGTTCAAGGATTGATACAAAGAGTTCCGCTAAACTCTTTAGCACCGGATTACAACGCCTACGCTATTAGTGGCATTTGGTATGATGCTTTAACCGATTTAGCTGACAAACGCCGCAGGGCTTTAGATGATGCTGTACTGAAAGAAAACTGGATAGCTTTGTTAAAGGCTGTTAAATTACAAAATCTGGCTGAAGAACGTCTAGTAGAGTGCTGCACGCCTGAAAAAAATTAATGAAAAGTATCAAAGCCAATTTCCTACTAAAACGTAAGCAGCCCAGTAATACGGAAGCTTCCAGTCTTTTTGTTCTTGATTAGTCAACATAGCTATTTGAGCCTTTTGAAGTGCTTCTGCTTTAGTTATATTTTCAGTAGTATTGCCATTAATTAACTGGCGATATAACTGACTCATAAATTCAGATGTGGACTCATCATTGACTGGCCACAAAGTCGCTAATGTACTGCGTGCCCCCGCTCGCACGGCTACCCCAGCCAGCCCCAAAGTTGCCCGATTATCTCCAGCAGCAGTTTCACAAGCACTAAGGATAAGTAGTTCAATAGGAACCGAATTATCGGAACGGTTAATTCGCAGTAATTGATCTAACTCCCTCACTTTAAGAAGTTTATCCCATGTCAGGATAAAAGTTTCTTCTGGATTGGAACTGAACTGTCCATGAGTTGCTATATGAACAATATTAAATTTAGCTGTTTCGATTTGTTTTTGAAGGTTAGTTTTGATAAAATCTTGATTTAAAAGTAGCTGGCTTCTGGGTACTGTAGATTGAATTCTTTTCAATTCTGTCGGCACGTTTGGTAATGCTTCAAACTCTTTATCATCATCAAATTTACGTCTTTCACTAATTCCAGCTGTTATAGCACTTAACTTATTTTGTCTCAGCGGTCGGGGGCTTAAGAGTTGCAGACCTGGTGTGAGGGCTATAGGATACTTCTGCACCAAATATTCTTTATTATCGGCATCATAAAGAACTGCCATTGGAATATTACGCAAAAGGCCATCCAGCACAAATACTAATGTTTTTACTTCGCTTTCAGCTAACTTGGTCTGTCTTGGTCGGATCAACCAGTCATATACCTTTTGGGATAAGCTATTAACGTCACTTGCAGTTGTGGCGACATCTGACAAGTATTCCCGCAGTTTTAAAAGGATATTTTCTACTTCATTTTGGGGTATCCTAGTTCTGTAGTGTTGTAACTTATCTTGCTTAGGCAATTTGAGAACTACCTCTAATCGTTCTTTCAAGATAATTGCATAAAAAATTGCTGTTAACGGTTTAGTTTCGTCAACTACTTTGTCAAGTATTTCCGGTTTTGCATCTAAACAAGCATCTCGAAAGAAATCATTTAACTCAGCTAACTGAAGCGCTTCAATTGCTTCACGAGCTTGCTTGAGGTTTTCTTGACTGGGTTCATCAGGTCGCAACAGTAAATCAACGAATTCTCGATAAAGAGGTTCTATACTATCGCGAAAATTAAACTGGACTTCTGGACTAATACTAACCAAATCACCTCGTAATGACTGAAGGTTCCTAAAGGCTGAAGTGTAAGCAGCGATCGCTCCTCGGTCTGCATCGGTACTTTTGCTTTTCTCCTCTGCCTGAGTTTGAAGTAAGCGTCCTAATTGCCATTGCCAACGATAGGCAACGTCTGGGGCTTTAATTGATGAAGTTAGGCTTAAAGCCTGTCTTGTGAATTCTTCAGCTTTAGGCAAATCTCCTCTCTGTTGGTATACCGCACCACGATATCCAAAAGCATAAGCAGAAGCGCGTCTATCTTTTAACTTTTGAGCCCGTTCAAAGGCATCACTTAAAATTTTATCTAAAATTTCATCAATCTTTGGCAACGAAGAAACATCTGATAGAGGCAATTTTTTTGTTTCTTTGGATTCTTTATGCAATGAATTACACTGCTGAATAACAGGAGATGACAATTCTGGAGTTTCGTTTTCGACTGCTTGCTGTTTTAGGCAGATTAGACTTTGAGCTAGGTTAATTCGCGCATAGATAGATTCTCTACTAGCAGGTAATTTAGTAATTTCAGGTTCGATTTGAGGCCACAAAGCTTGTGCTTCAGATAAGCGCCCTCTATTTTCAATTAACAAACTCAGTTGATTCAGCTGTGCTTGAATCTTTATTGTAGGAAAAGTAGAGGTAGCCGCTTGTTGATAGTATTCTAATGCCTTATTGGCGTCTGGCTGGGCGCGGGCAGTATTTCCTAAACTTAGCTGCGCTTCATTTTCATCAATAGGAGATGACAAATTTTGTGCTACTTCTAAACTTAGCTGTAATACTTTTTGAGAACGGTCTAAATTACCAGATACCCGCAGGAAATCACCTAGTAAACGCAACCCTGTTGCTTTTGTAGGTGAATCTGGTAATGCTTCAAAAATGGAGAGAAAATAATCTGGTTTTTCTGGGGTGGATTGGGTAGCTTTAGACAAGGCTTCGCAGTCTATATTTTTAACCTCTAAAGCTTGGAGTAAAATTTTGCAAGAACGAGGGTAAAGACCTAAATCTTGTTGAGCTTGGGCAAGATTGAGCAAACTTTGCGCCATTCTTTCTTTCTCGTTCATTCGCTCATAAGTATTAGCAGCTTTTTGCCATGTTTCTATGGCTGTTTCTGTTTGCCCAGTTGTTAGTTGTAATTGTCCTTGTATATCGAGGGATTGAGCAAGGATTCTTAATTTTTCTGGGGTATTTTGTTGTGTTTGCAGGAGGTTGAGGCTTTGAGCGATCGCTTCTTCTGCTTTATCCCATTCTGCTAGTTGCTGGTATGTTAAAGATAAATTGCTTAATGCCATTGCTTGATTCAAAATATCGCCTGCTGCGGCAAAAGTAGAAGCTGCCTGCTGCCAAGTACGTGCTGCTTCGCCAAAGTCTCTTATTTCGTAGCTGCGTTTAGCCTGTTGTACCAGTTGTAATCCCGATGGCTGACTTTGGACTATTGGTATTTGTGCAGAAACTTGGGCAACAATAGAGGGTAAACCCAGTGAAAGAACAAATAATAATGCTGCTACAATTAGCAAGCGTCGTCTGTATAATCTTTTGACAACCTTCAGCCAATTGCCAGTCGATCTATTATTTTTTAATTTTCTATTGAAGTTAGTCTGATTATTTCGCATTTGATGTTCCTCCTATCAACTAAAATCAGAAAATGTCGTTAATTTGTTCTGATTTAACGTGCCGGACAGGTAGGAGGATTTCGCCCCAGGCGGTTGCTTCCCGTACCAGTTGGATCGTAAGCTGTGAAAACTAATTGACCTTTTTCGTTGAGTATCCAACCTTGTGCAGGGACAATAGGGAGGGAGTCAGGACGGGGCGATCGCACACTAATGGCAGTGTTTGAGCTAGTTGTGCTAGCTTGAGTTGGTTCGACTAAACTTACCCTCACGGTTCTACTGGAGAGAGCTTCGCTGGGATTGGGGGGAAGTCCACCGCGACCCGTGACGGTAAATTCACTACCTTTGCCCAAGGTACAGGGGTTTTGGGCGATCAGAGCATCTGGGTCTACGATGGTTTGTGGTAGTTCGATTAATCCAGAACTGGGGTCAACATCAGGGGTAATAAGTTGCACTGAGCCTTGGGATTGAGGGCCACCTTGTTGCGAAATGGCAGTAATATCGCTGGTAGGCAGTAGGCTGGGATCTAGGAGGTTGGGGTCGTTAGTATTTAGTAGGGTCTGTAGATCTTCTCTGGTGCGTGACACTGATCCAAAGATGGCTTGGGCATTGATTCTGACTTGACCTCCAGAACCTTGTTGGGCGTTGGCACGGATATCGCTATTTTCTAAAGCGGCTAAGATACCTGTGTCGATGGTAATATTGCCGCCTGTGGCAATGCCCTGTGCGTTGGTAGTGATACTGCTAGTACGGCGTAGTTGTACATCTTGGGATTGTAGGGTAATGTTGCCGCGATCGCCTGCTGCGGTTTCTCCTGTCATGGTTCCATTATTCAAACGGATGGAATCAGCTGTAACTTCTAAGTTACCAGCCGCTCCTTTTCCTTTAGCTGCTACAGCTATTTCAGCCCTATCCTGAAGAATTAATCGTTCTGTGGAAATTATCAAGTTACCAGCCGCTCCATCTGCTTCAGACTGTGTAGTTAAGCCACTTGAAGATTGACCATCTGCTGTAGCGCCAATTAGTTCTATTGAGTCTGAAGCAGTTACGGATAGAGTTCCCCCTTTACCACCACTGGCTGTAGCTGCTGCGATCGCTGCTCCATCCCGGAGAACTAACCGTCTATTTTCAAGAATTACGTTTCCAGAATCTCCTTGGCCAAGAGTACTACTACTAATTTTGGAGCCTTCAGTTAAGACCAGATGGTTTGCTGTAATACTGATATCTCCTCCCCGACCTACAGCCCCAAATTCCAATGTGGTGAATAGGTTGCCATTATTTAGCGATACAGAATCCTGAGCTTGTACTAATATGCTTCCAGCATTTCCTTGACCAAAAGTGCTGGTACTAATTCGAGCGCCATCAGAAAGCAAAACAGATTTGGCTATTAGGGTGACATCGCCACTATTGCCTACAGCACCAATTCCTAAATCGCTGATAATTGCACTTTCAATTCCATCAATTTTTCCACTAAGAGTAAGAGCATCACGAACTTCAATTCTTACGTTTCCAGCATTTCCACGACCACCTGGAATCGTACCCGAAGTTTCTCTGACTAGAGTTTGCAGTTGAGATCCATTTGTTAGAGAGAGTGATCCTGCTGTAATGTTAATATCTCCTCCCTTACCTACTGCTCCAGCTTCTACTGTACTGAAAATATTAGTATTGCTACTTGAGAGTAAAACCGAGCCTTCAGCTTGTACAAAAACGCTGCCAGCATTTCCTTGTCCAAAAGTACTCGTACTGAATAGAGCGCCATCAGAAAGCGAAAGTGAACCTGTTTTAATCTCTATATTGCCGCCATTACCTATAACCCCAGAATCTACAGTGCTTCGTATCCCAGTGCTTTCACCAGAGAGCGAAATCGAGTCTTCAGCTTGTAAAAAAACGCTCCCACTATTTCCATTTCCAAAGGTACTGGCACCTATTCCAGCACCATTGAGGAGAGAGACAGACTTGGCTGCAATCGTGATGTTACCACCGTTTCCTACTGCTCCATATATTACTGCACTGTTGATAAAACTACCATCCAAATAGACTTCATTATTAGCCTTAACGTTGACATTTCCAGCATTTCCATTTCCAAAGGTAGTAGCCAGTAAAACAGCACCGTTAGTCATTGATAGGGAACCCGTTGTAACGGTAACATTACCTCCATTGCCTATTGCTCCAGAGTTTACTACACTGGATGCACCACTGGGATTAGTAAGTTGATCGCCACCCGTTCCATCTAAGAATATGGAATCATCCACTTGGATTGTTACATTACCAGCATTTCCCGTTCCACGGGTACTGGCAGTTAGAGCAGCACCATTAGTAACAGAAAGCGATCGCGCTGTTAGTGTAATATCACCTCCGTTACCCACTGCCCCTGCTTCCACTGTACTGAATGCACCACTCGTAGAACGATTGCTACTTACTCCATCAAATAAGGCTGCATCGCGTGCAGTAATAGTTATATTTCCTGCATCTCCTTGTCCGCGAGTACTCGTAGCTAAATTAGAACCATCAGTCACAAAAAGCGATCCAGTCGTGATATTGATGTCACCACTTTTGCCCACAGAACCAAATTCTTCTAACCTACTTAAGGCAGCACTTTCTCCACTAAAAGAGATAGAATCACGTGCAGTAATGTTGATACTTCCGGCACTTCCCTGCCCGCGACTACCAGTAGCTAATTGGGCGCGATTAGTGACAGAAAGCGACCCAGTTGTAATATTAATATCACCACCTTTGCCCTCGCCTCCATTCTCTACACTGCTAGATATGCCACTTGTAAATCCATTGCTACCTACTCCATCAAGAAAGACTGTATCTGTAGCTTGAATTGTTACATCTCCAGCATCTCCTCGTCCCCTAGTACTAGCAATCACTTGAGAGCCATTAATTACAGAAAACGATATAGTTGTAATATTTATATTTCCGGCATTTCCCACTGCATCTGTTTCTAAGCTATTAAAAATTCCACTTCCATCAGAAAGTGAAAGTGAACCTGTTTTGATATTTATATTGCCACCGTTACCTATACTCCCAGGATTTACAGAGCTAGAGATAGCAGTGCTGCTACCTATAAGCGATA
This sequence comes from Planktothrix sp. FACHB-1355, assembly GCF_014748295.1. Lineage (NCBI taxonomy): Bacteria > Bacillati > Cyanobacteriota > Cyanophyceae > Oscillatoriales > Microcoleaceae > Planktothrix > Planktothrix sp. FACHB-1355. The sequence continues at coordinate 8,361 of NZ_JACJUP010000120.1, forward strand.
TGGAGTCATCACCCTGAACCAAAATGTTACCAGCATCTCCATGCCCAGATGTAGCAGCCAACATCTGAGATCCATTGCTCAGTAAAAGTTGCTGAGCCTGAATCTCAATGCTGCCAGAATTACCCTGTCCATATGTAGTGGTACTTAATGTAGCTCCATTTGTTAAAGAAAGCTCTCCTGACTGGATACGAATGTCACCTCCTTTGCCTTTTGCTCCAGCTTCTACTGTGCTAAAAACACCAGTTGTCAATCCGCTCTTACTTACCCCGTCAAAGGAGACAATACCACTAGCTTTTATTGTTACGCTACCAGCATCTCCCTGTCCCAAAGTAGTGGTAACTAACTCAGCCCCATCACTCAAAGAAAGCGAACCGGATTGAATGCTAATATTGCCACCTTTGCCTATAGCTTCAGCTTCTACATTGCTTAAGACAAAGCTATTTTCTAGAGAAACAGAGTCTTCAGCCTGTACGGATATGCTTCCTGCATTTCCTTGTCCAAAAGTTCTACCGATCAAGAAAGCTCCGTCTGTTAAAGAAATTGACTTTGCTTTAATAGTGATTTCTCCTCCATTACCGATAGCACCAGATGCTACGGTACTGAAAATAGTAGTTCCATCACCTGCCATAGAAAAGCGATCTCGGACATTAATGCTCACATTTCCAGCATTACCTTTGCCAAAAGTATCAGTAGCTAATCGGGCACCATTACTTAGAGAGAGCGAATTCGCCTCAATATTTATGTTCCCCGCATCACCTACAGAACCAAGTGCTGCACTGCCGAAAATACTGGTGTTATCACCTGTAAGCGATACATTATCACGAACATTAATTGTTATACTCCCTGAATTCCCTTGTCCAAAAGTGCTATTGGTAATTAGTGCTTTATCTGCCAATGAAAGTGAACCTGCTGTAATAATAATGTTGCCACTTTCCCCTGCTGCTTTTGAGCCTAAGTCATTTCTAACGCTACTTGACTGCCTTATTGAAACTGCTCCAGTAACATTAAGCGTTATATCTCCGTTTTGAACGCCAACACTTTCAGAACATGAACAGCTACCAGCTTGAAGACTGCTCTCTCCAAAAATATTTAATATTTGAGCATTGATTGTTATATTACCCCCATTTCTAGCACGTACATCTATTGATGATTTATTAGTGATTGAAATAGCACTTCGCGCTATACCATCAAGAAAATTCAACTGTAAAAGGTTGCTATTAACATTTAACCCGACTGCTCCTATTCCTGCCAAACCGCCTAATTCAACTTGACCGCCTGGTGCGTTTAAGTTTGCTCCCGATAGCAGTACACCTCCACCCACTAACGCTAAAGTTTTATCAGGTTGTACCTCAAGAGTAGATCTTTGTACGCTAATGCCTGCCGCCTTATCTCGGA
>NZ_JACJUP010001200.1:0-2095 GCF_014748295.1 Planktothrix sp. FACHB-1355
TAATATTATCGTATTGCGTGAAGGTGATAATGACAAGTACAGTATTTGTTCGTTCGTCGCACACCCCGTCGCCAAAAACATTGCTACGCTCGTTTTATGGCGGGGGACTCCTGCGGTTTTAGTTGAAGTTCGGGAAAATTTTTGGATGTTCCCCTTGAAATGGGAAGCCTGAAACCCTTTTTTTCGGTCAAGCTCACCCTTTGAGCCAATAGGTTTTCATCTCGCCTTTCCCTTTCACGGAAATGATACCCCGTTCTTCCAAAATAAATTTATCTTTTAGTTGTTGGTAGGTATCAAAGGAAACTTGTATGCAGCCTGGTAATCCCTGAGATTCCATGCGAGAAGCAACATTAACCGTATTTCCCCATAGATCGTAGATGAACTTTTTTAACCCGATCGCTCCGGCTACTACTGGGCCAGAATTAATCCCGATGCGAATTTGAAAAGGTTCTCCTGTATGAGTGCGAAATTGCACGATCGCTTTTTGCATATCTAACGCCATTGCTGCGACAGCCTCTGCGTGGTCATGTCTGGGAATGGGTAAGCCTCCCACTACCATATACGCATCGCCGATCGTTTTAATTTTTTCCAAACCATGTTGTTCCGCTAACTGATCGAATTTGGAAAAAATTTCGTTGAGTAAATTGACTAATTCTATGGGAGAAATTTGAGCGGAAAGCGGTGTAAAGCCAACTATATCCGCAAATAATATAGTGACTTCATTAAATTGTTCGGCAATTGCGCTAGTGTCATTTTTTAACTTTTCGGCGATTGGTTTTGGTAAAATATTCAGCAACAAACGTTCGGACTTTTCTTGTTCTATTTGCAGTGCTGCTGTCCGTTCGATGACTCGTTGCTCTAACTCTTCATTTGCTTTTTCTAAAGCTAGAAATGACTCCTGCAATTGTGCTGCCATTTTGTTGAAAGATTGCGCTAAAATATTCAATTCTGCAATACTTCCTCCCTCCACTTTTTGCGCTAATTGACCATTCGCTATCTTTTGCGATGCTGTACCCAATCTAGAAATAGGAATGGCGATCCATCGAGAAGTCAAAAATCCACAAGAAATAGAAATAGATAAAGCTGTCAAAGACAATAAAAATGTCATCCTATTATTGGCGTTAATTTGCTCCATAAAATCAGTCTTTGGAATAATTACTACAATCAGCCAATCAATTCCTTTGTTGTCTTTTAAGGGAGTTATTTGTAAGAATTGCTGCCGATCGGCTGTTCTAAAAATAAATTGTTTTGTCGTATCTATTTTTTCAAAGTTAGCAGATTTATCTAAATATTCAATAGCAGCTTTAATTAACGGTATCCTACTATTTCTAGCCCATAACCGCGCTTTAACTTTGCCGTGGCTGTCTCTCAACAAAGGTTCTTCTTCAGTAGAAGAGGCTACCATTTCGCCAGAACGCTCCATGATGAAAGTCAATCCGGTTTTACCAATTTTTAATTGTTTGAGGTACTCTTGCATATGGGAAAGTACAAAATCAACACCGACAACTCCCCGTAATTCACTTGTTTTTCCATAAATGGGTTGGGCGAGAGTAACTTTCAAACGCGGTTCTTTGAAATCAATGTAAATTTCGCTCCAGGTTTCTCTACCTTTTTGGACTGCTTTTTTATACCAAGGTCGCACTCGCGGGTCGTAAGCATTGCCTACTTGTAGCAAACGGGTAGGATTGCCTTCCGGATCGATATCAAAGCTGAAAAATTTACCGCCTGTTGATTTTCCCGCTCTGCCTATTTCCCATCTTTTATTATCTTGAAATCCTAAACCGAAAAATTCTCCTGTGGCGCTGCCAAAATAAATAGCAGATACTTTGTCTTTATCTATTAAAAGGCGCTGGCTCCAAAATTGACGAGTCAGACTGCCAGTATCTTCCAAATTTAATTGTCCGAGACGCATAGCGTTAATATTAACTCGGTTGAGCGTGTTGGGTGTTTCCAGGTAATAAGTGAGGGCTTGGTGAATGCGATCGCCAATTTCTAGCCGCAATTGTTGGGCTACTTCATTTACCGCTTGTTCCCCATTGCGAAAGGATAAATACCCCGTTAGCCCCACTGCTGCCGAGATTTGCAAGACAAATGG
>NZ_JACJUP010001201.1:0-2092 GCF_014748295.1 Planktothrix sp. FACHB-1355
CACCCTTACCCCGAAAATATTTTCTGGCTGATTGAATACTCAGATTCTAGCTTGGACAAAGATTTGGAAATAAAAAGTAAAGTCTATGCGGAAATTGACATCTTTGAATATTGGGTAGTCAACCTCAAGAAAAGACAACTGATAGTATTTCGAGAACCCGAAGATGGAGAATATGCTTCCAAGTCTACACTAGCGAGCGGGACAATTTATCCATTAGCATTCTCAGATGTAGCCATATCGGTAGCTGCGATCGTCAGCATTTAAGGAAGTAAGATCGGGTATCGACATTTTACACGCTTTTTATACCTTTAAAGCGTTCTTTTGCTGTTTGAAATGCTGCTTGCATCACCGATTGAATTTTCTTAGGATCGGGTTTTTTACCGCCCATTAAATCTCCAAAATAAACGCAAGCTCCCTCACCTAATGCTAAAGTGTAAGCAGCTGCCCAAGAAGCAGCGATCGCACTCCCAAAACCCGGTATAAATTTAACTAACTCCCGTCCAATCGCTTGTGCCAAAAAGCCACCTGCGATCGCACTCACAACACCTCCAGCTTGCGATCGCGTCAGCGTTTGTCCGTATAATTTCCCCAGCAGCCCCACCATCGATACCTGCAAAGCTGTCAGTACCGGCATCGTCGCAAAAGGCAAGGGTACAGCCGCCAACGCAGCTGCCATAATCGCAAACGCCAAAATATAACGGCGTCCCACATCTCGATAGAGATTGCCTATTTCGTGACCGGCTTTCTCATCCAATAACTGATAAATCGCACGCGCTTCTGCTTCCGGAAGTAAATCTGCCAAAGCATCTCTGAGCGCTTCTAAACCATACAATACTGGATTGTATCCATCTTCTTCTAGGGTAAAATCAATTAATACCGCCCGATCGTACAATCCGGCAAAAGCTTGCTGCATCGCCGCCAATGCGCGATTAACTTCCTCAAAGTTTGGTGGATACTCAGGATGATCCGCCGTATCGGGAGGATACACCTCATGCAAGCAAGTAACTGCCAGCAAACAAGGAATATCTGGATATTGCTGACGCAACTGCTGGGCAATTTGTCGCAGCGTGTCGATCGCAAAATCGTTAATTTTGACCGTAAAAATCAGAATTTTAGCGCGGCGATGTTCCTGTTGCAGATCTCCTACCAGTTCCCGGACGATCGCCTCAGTATCCTGCTTGACATCTCCCAGTCCCACCGTATCCGTAAAGATCAGCAACGGCAAGTCACTTGACGGATAAGCATAGCGCGAAGTATGTTGCGTGTGGGGACGAAATCCCTGTCCCACAATCTCCGCCGAAACACCCGTCAATCCCCGCACGATCGAACTTTTTCCCGCTTGCGGCTTACCGATTAGCAGCGCTTCCGTCGTTGGCAGTTCCGCTTTCACCGTCTCCAGGATATCTGCCACTTGCGCTTCGCTGACACTAAACCATTTCAGAACCGTCTCTGCCACTCGGTCTACCGGTAGCAACCCCATCATCCCTGCTGTAGCGCTGTGCCAAACATCAGCGATCCGCTTGATTTGGGAATTAATTATCGACTCAGGCGTTCCACCATCAGGCGCTTCACCGAACTGCTGAGAATTTTCTGACTGCTTTTGGATATCGCGTTCCTCAGCCATTCCCATCAAAACCGTGGATAGACGATCCCTCGCTGCAATGCGGATGATAGGACTTGAACCTACACTCCTCTCGGAACCAGAACCTAAATCTGGCGCGTCTGCCAATTCCGCCACATCCGCATAGATTTATATGATAGCAGAGCTGGCGTAGAAATAGATAGGGGAACAATCAAAAGTCGATCGCAAACCAGGGACAACGGGACAACGGGACAGTCATCCCTCTCCAGCTGACTCTGCCTTTCCCCAGCGGCTACTTAGGACAATTGCCAATCAACTATGAATAAGAATGGTGCTTTTAACAGGGTTTCAAAACTGACGTTACTTTTATTATTCCTAATTATAATCTTCACTCCCTTTACCATCATCGACGCCGGACATCGAGGTGTGCTGATGCAATTCGGCCAAGTGCAAGAACAAGTACTGGAAGAAGGAATTCACCCAATTATTCCCATCGTAAATACAGTCAAA
>NZ_JACJUP010001202.1:0-2022 GCF_014748295.1 Planktothrix sp. FACHB-1355
TTGTGAATGCAGCTTGGTGTTAGCCGTAAAAAGTTATGACTGATGGGTGATGACGAAAGGCAAAACTTGCAAATTATGCAAAAATAACATTAAAATTATCGATTATCAGCATATAAACTAAAGTTTAGTATACCCTTATACGAAAATTTTGGCTAAGCGAAAATACCTTTAATCTTCATAAGACCTATTCCAAACCTCCAATGTGAGAAAGCGATCGCCTCTAAAAATTACGGGGCGATTTTTTGTAAAAATTGCGATAAGGCAGGTTAAGTTGGAAATATTGCTTTTGATTTTGTCAAATTTAATAAAAACAGGCATTCGGTATGAAAGAGATAAATTCAAGGATAAGCTTGCCAACGGAAAAGACAAAATCATTAAAGATAAAATTACTGAAAAACAGGTCAAATAGTTAAGCGAAATTCAAGTGGAAAGTTGAGCAGATGATGAGCGATGTTTTAGAACAAGCTACTATTGCAGCCAAACAACAAAATTGGGCATTGCTAAATCAATACATCAGCCAGATGCTAGAGCGTAAAAATTTCCTGGCAACCAATGTTACACGTATACTGGATTGGGCTTTGGAGATTTTAACAGAAGGAGATTTTCAAGAACGCTGGGATGTGGCGAAAGTGTTCCCCAGCTTGGGAAATAGAGCGATCGCGCCTTTGATTGAGATTTGGAAAGACGAAGAGGCAGAAGAAGAATTACGCTGGTTTGTGGCACGCATATTAGCAGAATTTGACAGCATAGAAGCGGTAACCGCTTTAGTGGAGATTTTGAAAACGTCACAAACGGAAGAACTAAGTGCGATGGCAGCAGAAGCGCTGGCTAATTTGGGACAATCGGCGCAGAAACATCATGCTTTCCGTTTTGCGATCGCAGCTTTGACGGAGTTATTAGCAGCAGAAGAAACGCGCCTGTTGGCGGTACGCAGTCTTTCCCATATCCGCCGTTCCGAGATCGTTACCCCTCTGTTAGGTGTTGTTAAAGATAAGCAAGTGTCGGTGCGTGCAGCTGCGATCGAAGCACTCAGCAGTTTTCACGACCCCCGCATCCCGCTAGTACTGCTAAATGCTCTCAAGGACGTAGCTGCGCCAGTCAGACGGGAAGCGATAATTGGTTTGGGACTGCGGTCTGACTTACTGGAGGAATTAAATCTGGTCAGTCAAATCGTACCTCTGGTTTGGGACTTTAATCCAGAAGTTTGCGCTGCTGCTGCCAGTACGTTGGGACGCCTGGGAACTGACGCCGCTGCTGATGCTTTATTTCAAGTGCTGAGTTCGCCTTCGCTACCAATGTCGTTACAGCTGCAATGCGTTCGTTCTTTAAGCTGGATCGAAACACCAAGGGCTCTGGCACATTTACAAGCAGCGCTTACCTTTGCGCCGATCGCTACATATCAAGAAATCGTAACGCTTCTGGGACGAGTGGAACAGGCGCATTTAGCACCCGACGCCGCTCGCATTTTAATCGATGCTTTGAAATCCCAGCATCCAGCACTTCAAGATTCCAGTGTCAAACAAGCTTTGGCAATCAGTTTGGGACACCTAAAACATCCCCAAGCAATACATCCTCTGATTCAGATGCTGGCAGATCCGGATTTGGGGGTAAGGCTGCACGCAACGGCGGCGCTCAAAAAATTTCCCACCGCAATTGTACAATTACAGCAGCTGGCTGGCAACGAAAATCTCACACAAGAATGGAAACAAGGAATTGCGATCGCCCTTCAAGAATTTTAGATTTTAGATTGAAAATTCGATCTGATATCCAAGATCCAATCCTGGGCTGTATCAAAATCTACTAAAATACAGTCGCAGATCGGCTAAGGTCAAAGCAACACCTAATTGTCAAGCGGGCTACATCATCATGCGCGTCGAGCAGTTACAGGCATTTCTGGCGATCGCTGAAACAGGTAGCTTTCAGCAAGCAGCGCGAAAATGTGGCGTTACCCAATCCACGATCAGCCGGCAAATTCAGTCCCTGGAAACAGATCTGGGTTTGCAGATGTTTCACCTGAGTACC
>NZ_JACJUP010001203.1:0-2090 GCF_014748295.1 Planktothrix sp. FACHB-1355
AACAACGCTAATTGTCAAAAGAAGGGGCATCGAGCCCCTTCTTTTGACCGTGCTTTCATCCCCACCCGCAAGGGGATGGGGTTTTACGCACGCTCAATAAAATTCGTTTAGTAGTTACCTTATCCATTTTGTCTGCTACGTACCACTGAATGGCTGGAAAGGATCTGGCTAAAATACAGTCTTCTAGAGGCTTAAATACTATTGCCGAAAGAAATTGTTTTATAAGCACACGCTCTCTCCTAAAGGTTGCCCGATTTAATCGATAGATTATAGAACGCGATCGAATAATAAAACCCACATTAGGCATCCTAGACATAGCAGGTCTCATCTAGCAATGGTCTAATGTGGGATACAACTTAGTATTTTCACTTCACCTATAAGTTACGATCAAAATTTGAGTAAATTTTGAGGTAAGCAACATATTTACTGAGATGTTGGGTTGGAAGCCTCATCCCCTCGTGGGTGGGGAGCTTCAACTTAACCACCCCAAAGTGGAAGCCACTCGATCTGCTAATGTCAAAGGGTCAAACGGTTTAGCGATTACTCCAGCCACGTCAAGCTTCGCAAACTGAGCTAGGTCACTAGACTGCACCTTAGCAGTAAACAAAATGACTGGAATCGCTTGAGTAGCTGTATTATTTTGTAACTCTCCCAACACCGTGATTCCGTCCATATCTGGCATCATCACGTCTAGTAAGATGGCATCGAAGCGTTGGGTCTGGGCGATCGCAAGTCCTTCTTTACCTGAAAAAGCCGTCAGCGTCTCCCAACCTCCTAAGTTTTCCAGACAAGCTTGAATAACAGTACAGAGGTTTATTTCATCATCAATAACTAGAATTCGCTTGTCTGACATAAAAAATAGTTGTTATCAGGGCATATTTATTCTATTCGTAATATTATAAGGCTAATCGAGGAGTTTTGGCAATGTGAAATAGAAGTTACTACCTTGTCCTGGAACACTTTCGACCCAAATTCTGCCACCATGCTGCTGTACGATACTTTTAGAGATGGCTAAACCCAAACCTGTTCCTCCTTTCTGGCGAGAGTCAGAAGCATCCACCTGTTGAAATCGTCCAAAGATAGTTTCTAACTTATCAGCAGGAATGCCTCGTCCTTGGTCTTTGACTTCAAATAAAACCCGGTCGGCTTGCTCTTGAACATTAAGCGTAACGGTGCTATGAGGGGGTGAAAATTTAATTGCGTTGCTGACCAGATTAACGAGAGTTTGAATAATGCGATCGCTATCCGCCCAGACTTGAACAGAAGTCGGTTCAACTGATAGTAAAATCTGACTTTCTACTGCCAAAGATTGTATTGTTTTAACTGACTGTTCCAGAAGTGCTGCCCCATCGCACCATTGCTTATTCAGATTAACTTTGTGTGATTCCAGTCGCTCTAAATCGAGAATATCATTAACTAGACGTACTAACCGTTCGGTATCGTAAGTGGCAATGTCTAACATTTGTTGGGCAGATTCGGGCTTGTTTTTGAAGACTCCGGCGGCGAGTAACCCCAAAGAACCGCGAATAGAAGCCAGGGGCGTTCGCAGTTCGTGGCTGACAATTGAGACAAACTCGCTTTTCATCTGTTCAATCGCTCGACGTTCGGTGACATCCTCCACTGTTCCCACATGACCGATTAATTGGCTGCTAGTTCTAGACAGGGGAGATGTTCTCATTTGTGCAAAATGAATAGTTCCATCTTTATGGATATAACGCACCTCAGCCGAAAATTGTTGTTGAGAGGATAGGGTTTGCGACCAATCTTGCATTAGCCATTCTCGGTCTTCCGGATGAACGAATTGTAACCAACCTTCTCCCAAAGCTTCGTCAAAGGTGTAGCCACAGATAGCTTGACAGCGTGGATTGGTATAAGTACAGCGTCCCTCTGCATCCATACGGAAGATACCGACTGGCGAATTCTCACTTAAAGAGCGAAATTCAGCTTCACTCTGCTGCAATGCGGCTGCTACTTGCTGGCGTTCTCTTAGTTCGTCCTGAAGTTGCTGTTGACATCCTCCTCGACCTAAAGGTACGAGGATTCCAAAGATCGCTCTTTGGGCTTCCTCTTTCCACGACTCGGCTTACTTG
>NZ_JACJUP010001204.1:0-2089 GCF_014748295.1 Planktothrix sp. FACHB-1355
AACTATTCCGAATATCCGCTTCTATTTGGGCAATCAGTTCATCAAGTGCTAAATTGAGATTATCAAATTGGCGGCAGACTTCGCGCATTCTAGTAACAGTTTGCTTCACTTTCTCTGGATCGGGAAGGGGAGGTTCTTGAGTCATAGTAAGTTCCAAGATAATTTTATATTCCCACTTGGTATATAGCTGGTCGATATCTAGGCAGGGGAATCGGTTTTCCTTCAACTTTCGCGGTTTCCAGCCATACAGCTTTCGCAATTAGGACTTCCCGCACAGCTTCCTCTGGTGTTTCGCCAAAAGCAGAACAGTATTTTAAGTCAGGTATATCCGCAATGTAACCTTCATCCTCTTCACTATAGAATACATTGATGTGATAATCTTTCATAGTTACTCTGTTTCATCCTCCAGTTGAAGATTATACTGTTCTATCAGTAACAAAAATTGGCGGACTTGGTATGGTGTTATTTTACCTTTCTTATTTTGAATATTAACTATTTCTGGAATTTCAGGATGGCTAAAGATGTGATGGCTGCCATTGATGCGCGATAGACGAAACCCAAAGGCTTCAATCAGTGTCACCATTTCATTAAACTGGATATTTTTCGATCCAGATAGAACTTTTTCAAGTAGCTTACGTTTTTTCATCCCGAATTTTCCTTTCGCTACTTGTGGTTATGGCTTAATCAAATGTTGCTGAGACTGTTGATATTTAACAATGAGCCTACGTCGTCTTAAAATGGGATAAAAAATCATTGTAGCTAATGGTAAACCTGTTCCTGCTAGTGCCAATATTATTAACAGATTCAAAAATCCAACTATAAAGCCAATTCCTAAGCTAATTCCTAACCCCACTGTTAGTATTGAGATAACCACAACAAACCATTCAGTTACTAAATTTTTAGCGATAGTTCTAGCCACCAAACCAGCTATAAACCCAACCACACTCACAACTACAATCCAAACCAACGCCATAAAAAAGGGGACATCTCCCTTCGCCAAAGCTAGACTCGACCCTATCAGCCCACAGATGCTTCCAGCTACAGATCCTGCCATCATCCCAACCACCAACTCAACCACAGAGCTTCCCTTACCGCTTTTAGTCGAATATCCAGCTAGAGCCCCAAGTCCAAATCCCAATCCGCCATCAATCGAAGCTTCAGTAACAGCCCCAGCAAAAACCCCAATCAAAGCCCCAATGCCAGCCCCAAACGCTGCCCCAGGCATACCCCAAGCTAAAGCCCCAACCCAAGCTACCCCAAAACAAGTTACAAACAGCACAGATAGGGAACCATAAGGCAATTGTTTATTGGCAATAGGCAGTGGAGCCGTTTGAACTTTAACCGTTAAAATATAAGTATTTGGCGATGAATTCGTATGCAATAAAATTTGCCTCTCACCAGCTTGATCTGCCTGCAATTTGCTAGTATCTACAGTAATTTTGCAATCAATTTGATCACTCGCAAACTGAGCAGGTGAAAATGAAATCCAAGCATGGGTATTTGGCGTATGTGGTGGATCGTTGGGATGCGGTGCTACTTCCCATCTACCCTCTAGCAGGGTGTCAGGAATAGAGTTAGTAATTTTAATTGTTTGAGTTAGTATTTGATTTATTTTTGTGGCTGTAAATGTCAAACTAGATTGGCTTAATCGAACTTCTGGTATAAATTCTTTAATTACCTCATCTGCTGATTGATATCGTTCTCTTACTGACTCTTTAAGAAGTTTGTCTAAAATTTGTCCCAAGTGAGAACTAATCGGTTTTGCTAGATGCTGTCGCCATATCCAGTAATCCTGCTGAGGATCGTAGAGATTATGAGGAGGAATTCTCGTCAATAAATGAATACAACTAGCAGCTAAACTATAAAGGTCAGTAGCCGGATAAACTTTTCCATACTGTACTTGTTCTTTTGGTGCATATCCAGGCGTACCTACCAATACGCTAACTGTTGTACCTGCTTGACCAGAATAAGTTGTTGTGAATTCCTTCGCAATGCCAAAGTCGATCAGCACCAATTGGCGATCGCTCTTTCGACGCATTATATTCTGAGGCTTAATATCCCGATGAATAACATTTTTATCATGAATAAA
>NZ_JACJUP010001205.1:0-2085 GCF_014748295.1 Planktothrix sp. FACHB-1355
GGTGGGAACAACTTTGGTGATGTTGGTAACTGGTATTGCTGCCATTCCATTAGGTATAGCAGCTGCAATTTACTTAGAAGAATACGCCCAGAAAAACTGGATTGCCGATTTAATCGAAATCAACGTCACCAACTTGGCAGGTGTTCCCTCCATCATCTACGGACTTTTGGCTTTAGGCTTGTTTGTCTACAAACTCAACTTAGGCGAGAGTATTCTCGCCGCCGGTTTGACTTTGGCGCTATTAATTTTGCCCATAGTGATTGTGACAACTCGCGAGTCTCTTCGCGCTATTCCCAATAATATTCGCGAAGCAGCCTATGCCTTGGGAGCGAGCAAGTGGCAGATGATTTGGGATCACGTATTGCCATATTCGATTGGCGGTATTTTAACTGGCATTATTGTGGGTTTGTCGCGAGCTATTGGCGAAACAGCACCGATAATTACGATCGGCGCTCTCACTTTCATCGCCTTTTTGCCAGATGCCCCAATTAAAGGCGAGTTTCCCTACATTTCTTTTTCTTGGCTGATGTCTCCTTTCACCGTCATGCCGATACAAATGTTTAATTGGGTGTCTCGTCCAGAGCCAGAATTTCAGTTAAACGCTGCGGCGGCAGGAATTGTGTTAATTGTGATGACATTGGCGATGAATTCCTTAGCAATTTATCTGCGCTATCTTTTTCGCAAAAATATCAAATGGTAGAACAAGTAACGAAATCCATGTCCGAATCAAATGCAACTAAGGCGAAAGTAGAAGTCAGAAATCTAAATTTTTATTACGGTGCCACTCGCGTGCTAAAGAACATCAACTTGATGTTAAGCGAAAAACGGGTAACGGCGCTAATTGGGCCTTCAGGGTGTGGCAAAACAACCTTGTTGCGTTGTTTTAATCGGATGCACGACCTTTACCCCGGTAATCGCTACGAAGGGGACATTATTTTAGAACCCGATAGCATTAATATCCTGAGTCGTCGGGTCGATCCGATCGAAGTTCGGATGCGAGTTAGTATGGTATTTCAGAAACCGAATCCCTTTCCCAAGTCAATTTATGAAAATGTGGCTTATGGTTTGCGGGTGCGGAACGAATCAAAGCGTAGCATCATTGATGAAAAGGTAGAACAAGCTTTACGAGGTGCTGCTTTGTGGGATGAAGTGAAAGATCGTTTGAACGATCGCGCTTACAATCTTTCCGGGGGTCAACAGCAGCGGTTGTGCATTGCGAGGGCGTTAGCGACCGACCCGGAACTGATTCTGTTTGATGAACCTACATCGGCGATCGATCCGATCGCAACTATGACTATTGAAGAATTGATCGAGCAATTGAAACAGCAGATCGCAATTCTGATTGTGACTCACAGTATGCAGCAAGCCGCGCGAGTTTCTGATTTTACAGCTTTTATGTACTTGGGCGAAATAATAGAGTTTAACGATACTAAAACAATTTTTACCAATCCTTCCCACAAGCAAACAGAAGACTATGTGAGAGGGAAGTTTGGCTAACGGTAGGGTGGGCAATGCCCACCAAAATGCTTGTTATCGTTCTTCTGTCACTCTGGGAAGAGCGATAACTTTTGGATGTGGCGATGGTGGGCGATGCCCACCCTACTAAGAAGCCAGCGCAACTAACCACTTACCCTTTTTATATAGCACTTTAAAAGAACTAAAATGTTGCAAAATCTTAAGTAGGTTACCGTCAAACTTCAACTTATCCTTAATAAGTGCATTGATAGATTGTCCGTATTGCCTGTGAAATTCAGTGCCTATAACTTCCAGAGAAACATAACCGCTCGCGGAGTTAAGAATTAATTCATTCATCAGCGTCAGTAACACTTTTTCCAAATCTTCTAGGGAAGTAATAGCAGCCGTATGAGCATTTTGGCTATCATCAGTACTATCGTTGCGATCGCTTTCTGCCTTATTGACTTCGGATATATCGAATAAGGTCACATAAGGAGGAGATTGATTTGTCGGTTGGTGGATCGCAAAATCAATGGGGTAGTCGCTAAAAATCTCGCGGGATTTTTTGCCAGGGAGATGTGTAGAAACAACTTGACTGATAGTTAAATTGTATTTAGTTTGAAAAAGATT
>NZ_JACJUP010001206.1:0-2075 GCF_014748295.1 Planktothrix sp. FACHB-1355
CTCCTGCAAGTGCCTTAACAAAAGTTCATACAGTGTCGATTACTTTTGTCCGACTACTTAGTAGAATCCGATCGCATTAACTTTCCCATCTTCAATAAAAGCCAAATATTCTATTATTCGATCGAAATTACAATAACAAAATCCCTCAATGAGCTAAAATAGAAAAGGCTCTGCTAACTGACTCAAAGTTTAAAATGAGGAAGAGGAGGCAACAAATGAGCCGATCGGAACTAGACTTACCATTTTATCTATGGGAAATGCACCATAAACGAATTCTAGAGGTAGGTGCAGTTCCTCAGTATCGAGCTTGGTTAGCTGATAAATTAGCAACAGGTTCTCACGGTATCTGTTACGGCGATACTTACATAGGAAAATCAGCGGTGACAATGGATTTCGTGCAGCGTCACAGCGGAGTATCGCAGAGAAAGACGATGCAGGCTGTTCCAGTGATTTACCGCCACCCGTGGCCAGCAGAAACTTACAAGTTCAGCTTGCAGCAGATGGCTTTTGATATCTTTCCCTGGGTAAATAATGTAGGTGAGATCCGCAAGCGCTTCAACGGCAATACAACCTATTGGGAAAAGAAGCTGGTGGAATTGCTATTAGCTGCTTCCACCCGTTTAATCGTGATAGATGAAGTTAGCCATTACTCGCAAAAGGTAATGGAAAGGCTGCTGGGATTTTTAACAGAAACAGTTCCCCATATCGGGATTGTTATTATCGATTACACACCAAAAATACAGTGGCGGATGTCGCGGGAACCGCTATTGACGCGATGGTACGATCGCTTCTTATTTCCTAAGCTAGAATTAACAGAAGCACTCCAAGTTTGTCAGCAATGGGAACAAGAAGAATTGGGTTCTAATTACCTAAATTGGGAAAGTGAATGGGGACAGCAAATAGCGGCTGCTTGTGAAGGACATATTGGTACTTTGTTTCAGATATTAAATAGTGCTTACCGAGATTTTCTTTTTCAAAAAGCTGAAACTAGAGTGGAAATCGAGCAAGGTATTAGTGAAGAGGAAGAACGCAATACTTTAATGAGTTGGGATGAATATGAAAGCCAACGAGAAAAGGTATACGAGGCGCGTGGTAATGTAACTTTTAACGGGGAAACCGATCTTCCATCTCTTTCAAAAGCTTTATTATCAAAAGCTTCTAAAACTTTAGCACGTTTTCGAGAACCAGTATTTGCACCTCATGTTTCTCAAGAATTAGTAGCAGAACTCGACGGAGATACTGAGGCAGCAATTATCGTTCATACGATTCGAGAAATGGACTTAGACGTAATTATAAGTGTCCCCAAAGAATACCAACCAAACGATGAATATGTTTTAGCAGAACAGCTTCCCCCTTTACTATTTGATGTGGAAAATTATATTAATTCGCTCTATTATCACGAAACTGTAGCCAAGCTGGGAATTACTGCTAATTCGATCGCTTCATTAATGAACTGGTTTGTGGCTGACAAGTATACGCGAGATGGGCGGCGTTGTCTCGATACTGCTAGAGCTAAAAAGAAACTGCGAAAATTGGAATCTATGGGGTATATAGCAGTTAAGCCTGGTTCATCTCCGGTTGCTTACATTAGTTCTGAAGTTTTTCAGGCTATTGTAAAACGAACCAGGCTGGATTTAGATTCAACAATTGAAAATTAATTAGAATTATTTCTAATCTGGATAAAGAGTACCACTCTAAAATACCTCAATATCTCGTTAAGTCTATCGGATTTTGTTGGCCGAGCGAACGCCTAAATCTGAACTTGATTCAGAATTTTCTTGAGGCGGAAAATAGTGCTTGACTAATATTCTCTCTACCTCGTTGCTGATGAGAGCGATCGTCTTTCTCAGCAGCAAGTTTAATTCGTTCGAGTAAATCTTCATCTAGCGATAGGGTGATTCGTTTTCTTGCCATATTAGACCGTTGGGATTCAAGAGGCGACAAGGGGGCTAGAGCAACGATCTAGTTTAAGGACAATAGCTTACTACTGGAGTTTAGACTATCGCACCGCAGGTGCGATGTCTAAACTTTGATTGACACAGAGAAGACTAAGTAAGAGCTACCTGTCCTCACTA
>NZ_JACJUP010001207.1:0-2074 GCF_014748295.1 Planktothrix sp. FACHB-1355
TTTCTATTGCTAAGTTTCTAATATGTTTAGATTTTAACTTCGGTACTATCTTCCGGGTTAGGGCATTCGGGATAGGTAGGAACTAGGTTTACTGCATCTGCTGGCATTTAGCGCGATCGCCAAACGTCACAGTAACATATTCCCAGCTACCGCCCCGGAGAAGTTTGCAGGCTTGGCAAATTTGGTGTTTGCAAGCTTTTCTCCATTAAAATAAACTCATTACCACTTTAGCTTAAATAAAAAGATTGTTCAATGACTATTGCGATCGCTGTCAACTCGGACTATCTCAACAACTTGGATCTCTCCCCTGCCGAAAGGGTTATTGAAAAATTACTGCAAGAAGGGGCGATCGCATCTAGCGAACAGCAGTTGCACTTTGAGATTGACTACACCCGCGAAGAAACAGATCCGCGAGAGCTCTCAGAAATTCCGGAAGTGCGGCTGTGGTTTGTCAGACTGGACGCTCGCTATCCCTGGTTGCCGTTTTTATTGGATTGGAAAGCAGGCGAACTAGCCCGCTACGCAGCGATGCTGGTGCCGCACCAGTTCAGCCGCAAAGATGGCATCCAGTACAATCCAGAAGCCTTAGAAATCTTCGTGATGGCAAAGTTATTTGTCTTAACGGATTGGATGAAAAATCGTGGAGTGGAAAGTCGATCGCGCTTAAAGTCAATGGCTCAGATGTTCGGCTACGAACTGGATGATGGCTTGTTCGACTTGTTGAATTAGCACAAAAAACTCAACAAATTCTTTGTAGAGTTTCCACACCCAAAGTTGATTTACCCAGATAGGCCCAGCGACCTTGGGCTAAATCACCCTGAATTTCGTAATCAAGACAGTACACATTGCCCTCTCCCCAGCCAACAACCAACCAATCACCCACACGCAAGCCAACACCCTGATATTCAACTCCCATTGACCACAAAATTTGATAAGTATCGCTCGACTTAGTAATATTCAGGGTGCCTTCATAATTGCCAAGTTTGGCAATACTTCCCCTGACTTGGTAAGAACCTTCCAATTGGTTGGGTGTGCCGCCGACAGCTTTTTCGGTGTCGATCGCACCGTTGTTGGCAGGGGTAATCCACCTGCAATCTAGAGTACCGTCGCCATTAATTTTATAAAGCGAAACGCCGTAGGTGTTATCCAAGCTAGAAGCCGCAAAAAGATGACCGGACTCAAAAAACGCCAACCCTGAGTAATCACCCAACGTAGTCAACCAGGATAGGGTGTAAATCTTACCCATAGGATGGATTTGCACTGTACCGGAATAAGGTCTTTCATCGGTGCTTCTAGCCGCTGTAATAGTCCAAGTACCTTGAGGCCCGATTTTGGCTTTGGGGTTGTTTAGCGTGATGTTCATCTTCTAGCTTTGACGATCGCTCTACTTCTAACTTACCCATCTGTTGCAAAATCCAATCAACCGCCCTTGCCAAGTCTGTCGCCACATAATCCGGTTTGGTGTGGTGCTGGTACTTGCCCCCCAAGACGCTTTCCCCAAATCCCGTTTGCACCAAAATCCCGCAGCAGCCAGCATTGTGAGCCATATCCACGTCGGTTGCTTTGTCGCCGACGACGAAACTCTGGCTTAAATCTAGGTCATGTTCCCAAGCAGCTGCCACCAGCATACCGGTATTCGGTTTGCGCCAGCTACTCCACCGGGTAAATTCTCGATTCGTTCCGCCTTCAGGCGGACTGAGATAGGGGCAGTAATAGAGGGCATCTAATTTTGCCCCAGCTTCAGTTGCTAACAGCTGGCAAAGGCGGCGGTGCAATGCTTCTACATGGTCGATCGGGTAATAGCCCCGTGCTGGGCCAGACTGGTTAGAAACCAGACAGCAAAATATTTGTCGATCGTTTAAGCGACGCACGGCTTCAGCCACACCCGGTATGAGATGCAGGTCTTCTACGTTGTGAATGTAACCTGCCTCGATATTGAGGACGCCATCTCGATCTAGAAATACGGCTGGTTTAGCAGATTTTAGATTTGGGATTTGGGATTTGGGATTCAAGATTTTCTCGGTGTTTGGTTTTGGACTTTAGACGATCGGGCGATCGCTAATCTCAATCTAAA
>NZ_JACJUP010001208.1:0-2072 GCF_014748295.1 Planktothrix sp. FACHB-1355
ACTTGCGTTGGTAGTCCACATCCATCCGCACGATTTCTTCAAAATCTTTGACTGTGGAACGACCGTTAGCCTGCCATTCGCCAGTTATACCGGGCTTGACCCGCAACCGCTCCCAATGGTGGCTTTCGTATTTGAGGACTTCATCTACTGTGGGGGGACGAGTTCCCACTAAGCTCATATCCCCCACCAACACATTCCAGAATTGGGGTAATTCGTCTAAGCTTGTACGACGCAAGAATCTACCAACGCGGGTGATGCGAGGGTCGTTCTCATTTTTAAAGATCTGACCGTTTGCTTGGTTTTCTACCGCATCTTTCATCCGCTCGGCATTAATGACCATTGACCGGAATTTCCAAATGCGGAACAGGCGACCGTTCAAACCGCAGCGCATTTGGCTGTATAAAATTGGGCCCGGACTGTCCAGTTGTGTAGCGATCGCGACAGGAATGGCCACAACAGCAGCGATACCCAATCCCACTACAGATCCGACAAGATCGATCGCGCGTTTGGCTTTGCTTCTGACAGAAGGATGCAGCGATTTTCTAGCAAAACTGAGTTTGTATCGAGGATTGAGAGAAGATTTGATGGAGAAAGCACCGGATAAGTCAGATGTAATCATTGCAGTTCCCAGTCAGTCAAGAGTAGGTCAATGAGCTTAAACGCAATATAACCTCGCTCTGTGCCGTCGAGAGGAGTAAGAGTACTGACTTTACGGAATCTTTGTAGTATTAACTTGCTTTTTAAAGTTTTAGTATTTTCACCTAAATGGGTGTGTTGTTTTATATCTGCTGTAGTCAAACGTAATTAAGTATCGGTGTTGTCTGTTGGTGCTAACCAATAAACAGCGTAAGGTTCCTCTAATTTTTGGTGAGTTTGCTCCAGCAGTGCCTTCAAATATAGACGCAAGCGATCGCCTTGTTCGGAATTTAACCAATAGGTGTGATTATCTTCTTTATAAAAGAGTTTCCTAGCTGTAAGCGCCTGATATACAGGATTTTGCCACGATTCCTGAGTGAGCAAGTCTGCATCCATTAGAGAAGGAACAACACCGATGGGAAGCTCTCCCTCCAGAAGAGCCAAAAGGCGTCCTTGGCAAGCTTGAGTATTAATACCCCTACGTTCCAGCAGCTGAAAAATTCTCCCGACAGGAAGCGGTTTTTCTCCAAATACGCGCAGAAGTTCTGCCAGTAGAAAGTACTCGCTGTACTGTTGCTTGAATCGATCGAATACTTGGGTATACAGAGGCAAGGATGCCAATCCCAACGCCACTCTTCCAGAATGATTAACTCGATTTTTTATGCCTCCGCCTTCATCCTTAATTAAAGTGGCATTGGGGAGTTTTTGACGCAGCCAGTCGGTTACGCTGGGTAACAAAGCTGTGCCACCAGTACAAATCACTTGCTCGATCGCTTCTACAGGTATTCCCAGCACAGCAAGCAAAGTGTTCAATTCTCGATTCAGGCGTTGAATAAAAGGGGCAAAAACGCGGTTTTCCAAGTCTTGTCGCCGCAAAACCCAACGGTTTTCGCCAATTTCTAAAGTAAAGCTTTCTTGATGTAGCAATACGTGCTTTGCATATTGTGCCGATGCCAATAAATTTTTCCCAAATGGAGTACTCTCCAATCTTTGTTGCCACAGGTAACGAGTTGGCAAATCGGGCTCTCCCGCCAGCGGCAAGTCTAAATTTTTACTAAGTAATGACTCTGGAATGCTGAGTAAAGAAATTGTCTCAGGATTCAAAAGCAATTGGCAGATAATATCTTGGTCTAGATAAGAGCCTGCATAAGGAAAACTACGGAGTGTGAAGTCAGCATAAGTTAAATCTTCGATATTCTTGGGTAAATCCACTAAAGCGAGTTCGGTAGTAATTGCCCCAGTGTGGAGTATGACTGTGCTACCCCGCCAAGTTAGTTTTCTATTTATCTGCTGTCTGGAATCATTTGTGGATGGCAACTCGCTCTTTTCATCTCCCTCCGTGTACGGGGAGTTCGATAGTGCTGCCAGGAATGTGGCGATCGCTTCCTCAACAAAACAAATACGATCCGGAGATGACACCAATCCAGCACCCAAAA
>NZ_JACJUP010001209.1:0-2072 GCF_014748295.1 Planktothrix sp. FACHB-1355
TTGATAGTTCATCCTTAACGGGAATAGGTTACGAAACCGTGGGAATAGCTTCTGGAGCTTGGCGTTTTTTTAGTACTGATGAGTCATCAACTTGGTTAGACGGTGGTGGAAGTTTGACGAATGGAATCGTAAACTTTTCCAATGGAAAATTGAGCGGTATTGAAGTCAGCGGTGAAAGTGAGATATGTGACTGGGGTTTATTAAAATGGAGCTTTTGCGATAATAGTTTCACCGCTCGTTGGGAGAATTTAGCCTGGGATGCAATCGGCGAAATCACTTACGAAGGTGGCATAGTGCAACGAGACTTACTTCCTGCAATACGCTCACCAATAACATTTGCTGGATTGAGTTTTATTGCAGGTAGTTTAGTTGGGATCGATTTAAATAATAAGCGTAATTGCTTGATGCCAGATAGGGATTCTAAGTGTGAGAGATGTCCTCAGTTTCAAAAGTTTTTGGATGGCTCGAATAATCAGGTATAAAGTTTGGGGCAATTTTTGAGGAATATTTATTTACCAGTAAGTCACGAACTGAAGAGTGCGGTTAAAGCTAATGCGATCGCAAGCAATTTAATTAGCGCAGAATAACCGATTTTTCAAGAGGATTACTCATGCGGAAAACCGCTCAAGGATTCGGCTGCAACCGTGGTAAAAATAAATAAACAAACAGGTAAAGTGTTTCGTACCGACATCTCTGGGCAACGTTTTTACCCCAAGCCGCAGAAAAATGAATTCAACGAATAATATAGTGCCACAATTAGGTTTAGTTTGCATTACCGCTTCTGACAAAGTGCGGTATCGTGCTTTGACGCGCAAACGGCTGTTGCAATTAGCACCCGAAGAACAGGTACGGGTGTTGCGGGAGTTGTATACTGACAATTCGATCCGGCTGAATGCGGCGATCGCATTTTGCAATTTCCACAACATTCGCTTGTATCGCGTTACCTCTGCGCTATTTCCATTTGCGGACGAACCTGTAGGCGAAGGGGTACTAAGTGAATTTGCGGAGAAATTGCAAAAAACGGGAGCGACTGCTACCGAACTTGGGATCAGAATAGTGATTCACCCAGACCAATTTGTCGTGCTAAGTTCGGATAAACCGGAAGTAATCGAAAATAGCATTAAGATTCTCAGCACTCACGCCCGGATTTTGGATATGCTGGGGTTGGCGCGATCGCCTTGGACGGTTATGGAAATACACGGAGGAAAGAGCGATCGATCGGAACGTCTGATTAATGTTATCCGCAATTTACCGGAGGGTATTCGCTCCAGATTAGCATTAGAAAACGACGAATACGCTTACAGCGCCTCTGAAATTCTCGAAATTTGTCGCGCCACAGGCGTCCCGATGGTATTTGACGCTCACCACCATATTATTCACGAAAAACTGGATAGTTACGATCATCCCAGCGTTGCTGAAATGTTAGCAGCAGCGCGGACAACTTGGCCTCATCCTGAATGGCAACTCGTACATATTTCTAATGGATGCGAATCTTTTAACGACCCACACCACAGCGATTTGATTGCTGTAATGCCGAGTTCCTATCACAACGCGCCTTCGATAGAAGTTGAGGCTAAGCTGAAAGAGAAAGCGATTGAGAAACTGCGTGCAGAATGGTTATCAGGGAAATAACAAAAGAAAGAATAGATGCGCTCTTAGATGCTTCCGATCTCGGTCAATCTGGCTTGGAATTGATTATTCAATCTCTTGAATATAACTCAAAATAAATTATATTATGTCCGCTAGCATCGGTAGTTTAAGAATGCTCTTGAGGATTGTCTGCACTGAATCGGGGGTTAAATTTTAACCACAGATGAAGACAGATAAACACAGATGAACACAGATATGATATTGTGTCTGGTTGCATCTGTATTGTCAGACTGATGCGAGAGCTTATCTGTGGGAGAGCGGGGGTTAAATTTTTACCGCAGATAAAGACAGATAAACGCAGATAAACGCAGATAAGAAAGCGATTTTTTTACGCAAACGATGCTACGGGATATGATATGAAACTCAATTTTATTGTGATGGTAACATTATTGGTGGAAGCTGTTTTCAGCCGAAGAATCACC
>NZ_JACJUP010000121.1:0-9766 GCF_014748295.1 Planktothrix sp. FACHB-1355
TGCCTATCGGCGAGCGCATCGCTTTTCTCATCTTGAATGTCATCAAAATCATCAATACCTAAATCGCCAGTCAGTTGACCGAAACTTGATGTGGTTACTTCAGCAGTTTTGCTATCGGCGAGCGCATCGCTTTTCTCATCTTGAATGCCATCAAAATCATCAATACCTAAATCGCCAGTCAGTTGACCGAAACTTGATGTGGTTACTTCAGCAGTTTTGCTATCTGCGAGCGCATCACTTTTCTCATCTTGAATGTCATCAAAATCATCAATACCTAAATCGCCAGTCAGTTGACCGAAACTTGATGTGGTTACTTCAGCAGTTTGCTTATCGGTGAGCGCATCACTTTTCTCATCTTGAATGTCATCAAAATCATCAATACCTAAATCGCTGGTAAGTTGACCGAAACTTGATGTCGGTGAAGAAGTAGTTTTGCTATCGGCGAGCGCATCGCTTTTCTCATCTTGAATATCATCAAAATCATCAATACCTAAATCGCCAGTCAGTTGACCGAAACTTGATGTCGGTGAAGAAGTAGTTTTATTTACTGAGGGAGCGGTTGTTTGTACGTCGTCTTTTGTAACGTCGTCAAACGCAGCCACACCGAAACTGCTAGTAAATTGGTTAATCGTTGATTTTGGTGGTTCGATCGGCTTGTTTGGTTTTATATCATCACCGTCGTTAAATTCATCAAAAGCATCGAGATCTAAACCACCTGTAAGCGCACCGATTAGATCTGTCAGCGCTCTCTTCCTCAACACCCAGGTATTTAGTCTGTTACCTTCCACATCGATCGCTTTTCCATGTTCAAATTCGTATGAATCGCCCAAGCGATCGCGCACTGATTGGGTAACTACAATCGCGTTGGCTTCAGCTTGAGTATTCAGGTAACTGGCGATTACTACCGTCTCTCCCCACAAATCGTAAGAAAACTTTTGCGTACCGATGATGCCTGCCGTCACTCTGCCTGCATGAATACCAATGCCGAGACCCAGCCTGGTATTAAGTCGGTTATTAATGCCTTGCGTAATGTCGAGTGCCTTCAAGGCAAAATCCATCATTCGTTTTTCGTGATCGAGACGGGGTTTGGTGAGTCCGCAAATGGCAATGTAGCGATCGCAGGCGACCTTTAATTTTTCTACATCGTAGCGATCGGTAAGTTCATCGAGGGAATCGATCAATTCGTTGAGTTGTTCTGCAACTGCTTTAACACCCTTATCTGCTTCTAACTTCCTTAAGCCAGTTATGCTGGCAAACATCACCGTCGCTTGTGGAATCGAGTCGTTAATTTCTTTTTCGCCTTTCTTGAGTCGATCGGCTACCGTCTTGGGCAATAATTTCGATAACAAGCTCTCGCTTTGGCGATATTTCTGTTCGACTTCGTGATTTTGCTGGCGAAAGCCTTTAATTATTTGGTTAAAGATATCTGCCAAATCTTTGTACTCATCTTGCGTATCCACCACCAGTTCAACGTCTGCTTCTCCCGCAGCTACTTTCTCAGATGCTTCCACCATCGCTTTGATCGGTTTGACAAATTTGGCGGCGGCTACACCAGCCACAAAAGTTACCACCAACACGAGGATTACGGTTGAGGTAAACAGGTAACTTTGCAGCGAATAAAGAGATTTATAGGCTTCAGCGATATCTATTTCCGACACAATTGCCCAGTCTAAGCCGGGTAGATTGAGGCGCGAGTAGGAACTGAGTACCTTAATACCGCGATAGTCTTGAGTGATTTTGCTACCTTCACCATGTTTGATGACCGCTTTTGCTGCCTTGGTGTCGATCTTCTGCAACAGGATAGAAGTGCCGATATTACTAATGAGTTGAATCGTCTCTTCTTTTGTACCCCTAGCACGCAAAGTTGCCTTGTAGTCCTCCGGCTTTTCGATCGAAAAGCGGGAAGAAGATCGCATCAGAAAATCCGAACCCACCAGATAGGTTTCTCCTGTTTTCCCCAGACCCTGCCACTGGCGATGCCCTGTTACGATGTCGTTAATCTCATCCACCGGCATTTGCACGGCGAGAATGCCGACCAACTGGGAACCGTCTAAAATCGGGCCAGCGATAAATGCCGCAGGTGCCCCATAGGAGGCGCGATAGAATTGGAAATCGACTACTGTAATCGCGTCGCGATCGGGATTATCCTGCACAGATGCGATCGCATTCCCTAAATTGCTGCGACTGTAAGGGCCCTCACTCAGATTTGTGGCAAAATCCGTCTCTTTATCAACTGAGTAGACAATTTCCCCGTTTTTCGGATCGATCAGGAAGAGATCGTAGTAGCCAAACTTTTTGATGATGTCCCGAAATAGCTTGTGGTACTGGGTATGAATATTGCTGTACTTGCTATCGTCTCCCGCATTCTGCAAAGCATCTTTTTCTCCCACCGGATGCGGGTTATGGGCAATGTAGTGATATTGGAGATATCGAGCTGCTGGACTTTGTGGCGCGTAGGTTTCAAAGTTGGGTGTTCCCAGAATGTTTTTAGACAGCCGAGGTAAAAATTCCTTGCTGTAATATGTTTCAATTGCTTTATCCCACTCCGCAGGAATACTTTTTTGGTTGAGTTCGTCGTATGCCTCATTGAACTCCTTCATTGCTGTCACTACCATCCGATCCTCACACAGAGTCTCCAGGTGGTGCTTTAAGTTGGTAAAGTAGGATTCTAGCTGATAAGCTTTGGCGCTACGGATACTGGCCAAATGATCGAAGAGAGTCTCTCTCAGCTCAGCCCTTGCCCAACTCCAGCCCAGGTAGCCAATCACCAGTATGGAAATCATACTCACTATCAGGAGCATGATTTGAACTTTTGCTTTAATACTTAAGCGCTTGAGTCCAAGCATAAGGAATTGCCGTTAGATACTTTACTAAATGATTTCGATAAATTTCAAATTTAAATCTGAAATTATCATTGTTTTTTGCTTTTAGGCGGCAACTGTTGGGATTATCTTAGGTAATCGCTTTGGGTAATGGCAGCAAGTTACTGCTGCCGAGCGATAAGCCACCCTGATGATGTTACCATCTTTGGCGGCAACTCGATCGTCAAAGTATGTCATCTACTTGTGAAGAAATTCTTAAATGCTAGGCTGCTAGAGCCTCAGTCAAGTAATGCTAGAAACTGGGTTGCTGACACAGGTTCGGAAAAAGCGTAAAAGGGAGAAAAGGAGAAAGGGTTTTTCCCCTTTTTCCTTTTCCCCCTTGTTCGCATTTTTGACTCTCTTAGAAAGTGATGGCAGCGGGAGCTTTTTGAGCGAGCCAGTCAGCGATCGCACCCAAAAGTTCGTCGTTGCGATAGGGCTTGGTAAAGTAGCCCACAGCCCCCATTTCTAAGCATATAAGCCGATATTTTTCACCTTGGCGAGAAGTTAACATAAGCACAGGCACTTTAGCTAAATCTGGGTCTTGACTGCAATTGTTTAAAAATTCAAAACCATTCACCACAGGCATTTCAATATCGCAAATGACTAATTGAATACCTCGATTTTGTTGCATTTGCTGTAGTGCCTCTCGACCGTTCTGTGCTTGTAGCACTTGGTAACCCGCTCTTTGCAGGAGCAATGCTAACGTTTGACGCACGCTAATCGAATCATCTACTACCAAAATTTTAGGAGAAGAAGAGGCGATAGAAGCAGAGGGAGAACGAGGAAGAAGAAGAGGAGAGATCGCAGATGGCTTTAATTTCAAATTTGAAGTTTCAGATTGCAGATTGAACGTAGGATTTTTGTTATCGATTGGCAATTTTAGATCGGAAATCTGCAATTTTACTGTTAATTGATTAAACAAGCGATCGACCAACGCAGTACCGTCAATCACAAGTGTGAGGCGACCGTCAGCAAGGGTACTGCCACCGTAGACATAGCTGGGAGGTGCGATCGCTTTACCTAAAGGTCTAATCACCAGTTCTTGTTCGCCCAAAATTTGATCGACTTCCAACCCCAAAAGTTCTTGATGTCGGCGTAGCAGCAGCAGAGGAGTGTAACCCGGTGCTTGAGAATGGTAACTGTAGCCCAGCAATTCGGCCATATTGTACACAGGCACCATAACTTGAGACTCGCCCCTACTCCAGCGCAATACTTTTTGACCTTCTAATTTTTGAATTTGCTCTGATTTGGGGATAATTATCTGTTCAATAGCATCCGATAGCAAGGCATACACAGCACCACCTACCTCACAAACCATCAATTTCCCCATTGTTAAAGTTAGCGGAAATTGCAGAGAAAATGTTGTGCCATTCTCCGGTTCCGAGCGTACTAAAACCGATCCGTAAAGCGCCTGCATTTGGGAACGTACAACATTTAAACCAATGCCGCGACCGGAAAGATCGCTCAGTTGCGATACGGTAGAAAATCCCGGTTCAAACAACAAATCTAACACGGCATTTTCAGACAATTTATTAGCTTGTTCCGCAGACATCCATTGCAGTTCGATCGCACGCCGCCGAATCCGATCTAAGTCCAGCCCCTGACCGTCATCGCTGACTTCAATAATTGTTTGATTGCCCTGATGATAGGCACGAATTTCAATGTTACCTGTTTCTGGTTTGCCTCTATGAGCGCGAATTTGAGGTGCTTCGATCCCGTGATCGAAGGCATTGCGAACTAAGTGCAGTAACGGGTCGTACAGCTTTTCTGCTAACGCCCTATCCACCAGCACATCTGTACCCCGCAGCGTCAGTTCTACTGGTTTGCGATGAGCTGTCGTCAGTTGTTGCAAGAGTCGAGGAAAGCGACTGAAAATTTCCCCAACAGGCAACATTTGTGCCTCTCTCATGTTATCTTGCACGTTATTCAACAGGCGTCGCTGTTTTTCAATAATTTGGCTTGATTGTCGTGCCAATATATCGGTAGAATCTGTAGATTCTTCTAGTTGGACAATTTCTTCTATGGCTGATTGCAAAAGTACGTGAAGTTCGCTGTAGCGATCCAACTCTAAGGAATCGAAGTTAGAGTTAATTTCAGATTTGAGATTTAAGATCGCAGAAAGAAGTTTTGCTTCTCCATTTGGTAATTTAAAGTCGGGAATCTGCAATTTGGCATTTTGTCGCTCCTGGGCGATCGATATTTCATCGCACCAGTCGCGCAGTTCGCTCATTGTTTGCTGGTGTCGTCGCAACCGCAAGCGCGATCGCCCAACCGAGTCTTGAATTTGCTCGGCAATATTAGCTAGGCGATTTTGATTGATCAGCAGTTCCCCTGCTAAGTGACTCAGGCTTTTTAGCAGATCTAAATCAACTCGTACAGATGGAGAAACAGGTTTGGGATTTGGGATTTGGGATTTAGTAACTATGCGTTGATAATTTTCCCCATCTTCCGTACTTTCATCCACCTCTGCTACATTGGCAGCCGTGACATTCGCCGTCTGTTTTGCGATTGGGCTAATTTCAGTACTTTGAGCTATTGTATCGGCAACCAAACTGCCAAAAACTTCTTCTAAGCTGAGATCTAAATCTGAGGCTGGTAAATCAACATAATCATCTATTTCAACAAAATTTTCTGCTTCATCTATAAAGCTAGAAAATTCGGAATCGGACTCCGAAAAAACAAATTCTTCCTGTTCTTCTGCGCCGCCCCTCCTATCCTCTCCTACCTCGATCGCCACTTTTACTGGTAAAATTGTCCCGGCTAGCTGTTGTAAGGTAAAAGAAGGCTCTCCACCACGAGTGCGATCGCCCGCCATCACCGCTGACCAGGCTTGCCAAAAATCAGTTATAGCTACCTTGGCAATATTACTTGCTTGTTTTGGATGAAGCTCTAAAGCAGCGATCGTTTTTTGCGCGATCGCACCAAACCCCGGTAAATTTAAAGATTCCGCCAAACCTACAAAAATTTCTGCTTGCTCTCGCAAAGCTGGCTCTACCTGCCAAGGTTGAGAATTATTTAAAAGATTTACCAATTCTTCCAGTCTTTGTTTAACACCCACTTCAAAAATAGATTGAGTAATATCAAATCCTAACTCCACCGAAGTAGGAATATGCGTTTCGCGAGCAAAATAATCTCCCAATTTTTCTTGCAATTGGGCAAATACATAAACTGCCCGATCCAAAACTTCATTGTCATTTATATAACCGCCTTGTATTTCCGCCATCAAAGGAAAGCGCAAACACTCATACCCTTCAATTAACAGCGTTTCTAATTCTGTATCGATCGACAAATCGGGGCTATATAGAACTTTAAATACATCCTCCAAATGGTGAGCGATCGTTTTAATCGTCTCCAGCCCCATATTGGCAGCCGCACCTTTAAGGGTATGGGTTGTCCTCATTAAGCTATGCACTTTAACAAGGCTGTAATCTTCTCGCAAAGTCAGCAAATCTTGTTCGATCGCCTGCAAAAGTTCCGGTGCTTCTGCAACAAAATACTGATAACCCTGTTCGCGGATATTGGTATCAAGGCTCATATTAATTTAAAATTTGAGATTTCAGATTTCAAATTTAAGTAAGAGTTTGAGATGGCAGATAGCAAATTTATTCAATCTGCCATCTTAAATCTTAAATTGGCTATTTTACACTTTGCCTTTGGCTGTATTGAGACTAGCGACAAAGATAGCCACAAGTTCTTTAGTCTCGCTCATAAGCGACATCAAAAGTTCAGGCTTGACAATTTCAGTTTCTGCCAGTATTTCCAGCCAGTATAAAGATTCATCAGCTTCTTCCAAAACAATACCGAGTTTGGCAATAAATTCAGCCCTCGATCGCCCTCGACAAGCAGCGCGATAATTAGCACCTACTGAAGTTCCCGATCTGAATAGTTGATTGCCAATAAGCTGCCCTTCTCTGGTTTCCGGAAGTTTCCTGCACAAGTTAATTACCCGTTTGGCAAACTCCTTAGTTCGTGTTTTCATCTGTTCTCGGTTCATATATACCCCTGATAAATTGCCAATTTTACATTTAAAATTTCAGATTGCAGATTAATTAATCCCTTAAATTTGAAATCTGCAATCTAAAATCTAAAATTAGCTGACTTTAAATCTGCCTACACTAGCCTGCAACTCTTCTGCCATTGCTACTAACTCTTTGAACGAAGCAGAAATATTCAGAGAATCCTCAGAAGTTTTGTTAGCGATCGCCGCCACACTCGTCATCGTTGCTGTCACCGATTGCGATTGTTGAGTTTGCAGCTGAGTTGCCTGGGTAATCTTTTCCACCAACTGCTGAATTTGTGCCGTAGCGCTCACAATTGCATTCAAACTTTGACGAGTTTCATTCACCAAATGAGTACCTTGCACCACCTGTTGAATACCAGTGTCCATCGCCACTACAACTTCACCAGTTTCTGATTGAATTTCCTGCACCAACTGCTCGATTTCAGTAGTTGCTGTCGCCGACTGACGCGCCAAACTGCGGACTTCATCCGCTACCACAGCAAATCCCTTACCGTATTCTCCCGCTCTCGTAGCTTCGATCGCCGCATTCAAAGCCAGCAAGTTAGTTTGCGTAGCCAAATCGCGAATCAAATTCACCGCTTTGGAGATTTTTTGCGATGATTCACTCAAACGTTTAATTTTCTTACCTGTTGTCGCCACAGTCTCGCGAATGGTGATAATTTCTTCCACCGTGCGGTTCATCGCTGCATCCCCTTGGCGTACAGTTTGGTTAGCTTGCTGTACCGCAACTTCCACTTGTTGCGCGTTTGTTGACACTGCTTGGGTAGAATCTACCATCGCCTTCACTTGTTGAAGCGCCTGGGTAAGTTGCTTAAACTGATGCTGCGCTTGCTGAGACAACTCTCCAATAGACACGCCGCTAACTTGAGAAGTTTGCTGCACTTTTCCAGTGGCAGTTTGCACCTGCACGAGGATTTTACGTAAGCTCTGGATGATGTTATTGTAAGCATCTGCGATCGTTCCCACTTCATCAGTTGTAATCGGAACCCGCACCGTCAAATCGCCCTTTAAAGTCGGCTGAATCGCACTCAACAACTGAATTGCTCGTTGTTGTAACTGCTCTTTTGCTTCTTTCTCCCGTTTCGCCGCCGCCGCTAATTGCTCGGATTGCTCCTTCACTTGTTCCACATATTTTGCTTGTCGCAAAGCCACACCCATTTGGATACCCACTTGGGCCAGCAAATTCACTTCTGCATCTTCCCAGTGACGCACATCTGAGTGTTGATAAGCAGCTAGCAAACCCCAAAGCGTATCGCCAAGAAAAATCGGCACAATAATATAAGCTTTGATTTCAAAATGCTGCAACATTTCGACGTGACAGCGCGAAAGACCGATCTTAGTGACATCGTGAGCTTTGGAATAAATATCCTCAACGGCAAACCTTTCATTTTTACGATAGCGACCGCCTTGGGTTTCTTGCAAGTGGCTATCTTCCCAAACAGTTGTGATGTCCGGGCCTACCCATTTTGTCCAGCTACCGCCTACCGATTCGGCGATGAAAATACCACTCCAATCGGGTTGGAATTGATAAACAGCGACGCGCTCGCAATTCAGCAACTGACGCATTTCTTGCGTTGTTGTCCTGAAGATCGCATTCACATCTAGCGACTGCCGAATCTTGTCAATAACTTTAGTTAGCGTTTGCTCCCGTTGTGCGATTTCAGTCAGTTTTTCTGATTTTACTCGCAATTGTTTGAGACTCTCGCTTTGCAGCAAAGCCACTCCCAATTGGGTGCCAATTTGAGTCAGCAAATTTATTTCAGATTCTTCCCAATGACGAGAACCTGTATTTTGATACGCACCTAACAAACCCCAAAGCGTTTCCCCCGCAAAAATCGGCACAAGCACATAAGCTTTGGCTTCAAATTGCTCTAAAAGTTCCACGTAGCAATCTGGAAAACCCGCTTTAGAGACATCATCAACTACAAAATTGTGGCGTTCGTGGCGATGACCTCCACGAGTTTGCTGCAAATAGCTATCCGTAACTCGGAATTTTACTCCCTTTCGTTGTAGTGTACCGCCATAATCAACAATATCGTCTACGTAGTGGTTATCATCTGAATGATTGTTGAGTAAAGATGTCCAGCCAGTAGCGACTGATTCGGCTACGAAAGTACCGCCCCAATTAGCATTAAAGCGATAAACTACCACTCGGTCTGCATTCAGCAAGCGTCGGATTTGTTGAGTAGTTGTTTTAAAAGTTGTGTCGATATCTTGGGAGTGCTGAATCTTATCGGCGATCGATTGTCCAACTTTACCGATAATCTGAATAAAGTTTTTCTCCCGTTCCGCTACAACTGCTAACTGCTCGGATTTATCTTTCAGTTGTTGCAGGTAGTTAGCTTGTCCCAAGGCAACCCCAAACTGAGCGGCAATTCGCTTAGCAAAATCAATTTCATGAGTTTGCCATTCACGCGGGCCATTGCACTGGTGAACGCAGAGCAATCCCCACAGTTCATCTTTGTCGATCAGGGGCACAATTAAGTTAGCTCGGATTTGAAATTGCGCGAGTAATTCGACGTGGCATTCGGACATTCCCGAATTGTGAATATCTGCAACTGCTTGGATGCGACCCTGCCGATATTGAGGAGCAAAGTTTTGTCCGAATAAATGGTCGCGTACTTTCAATCCCACTGTGGAAGTGTAGCTTGGCAACACATCTTCAGAAATAAATTCTCCTTCGTCAAAGCCTTGTTCGGGGAAGAAACGAAATACCGCCACGCGATCGGCATTTAGTAACTGTCGAACTTCCCGACTCGTTGCTTTGAATAAGCTGTCCAACTCCTGAGATTGCCGGATACGTGCGATTATTTTATTCAACGTTTGTTCTTGTTCTACTTGGCGTTGTAGCTGCAAGCGGAACTCATATGGTTGCAGGAGA
>NZ_JACJUP010001210.1:0-2067 GCF_014748295.1 Planktothrix sp. FACHB-1355
TATCGTATAAAGATTTCCGCCATTTTGAACGAGTCCAGCCGCTGGCGGTTGCCCTCAATGAAGATGTGCTGGACTACCTCTGGACTTTCCTGAATCTGAAAGACTATCCAGAGCAAGCTCGTTTGAACGATGCTGACTTTGCCTACTTACTGCAAGTCGATCCCCAAAGTCGGATTAGCTTTGCTCAAGGATGGATCGATGGAGTGTTATCCGTTTGGCAAACTATTAAGACTCAAGTAGACAACGTTCAGTAGCCGAACTCAGATGAGCCAAAGCGGTTTGACTAATTTTGCAATTATTTGATGGCGGTAGCCAGATAAAAAACGCCATTGACTCGAAAGCACAACTCGATGCCAGAAAGCTGGAGGATGGAGCGTCGTTCCCACAACTTGGTTGCATCCTCAATAGTTTGACACTGCACCATTAAACATCCCGGATGGAAGCGCAGGGATAGGGAGTGGGCGGGAATGCCAGACTGTTGAATCCAGGACAAGAGGGAGTAGTCGGCAGCAGTTAAGTCAAACATAAGTTAGAGAGTCGGAAGAAGGGATAAGAGTTATTAACTCCTAAAACTTTCAAGAGAACTGTGTCTTTTGTAACTTTATGCAGATATAGGCATAAAGAGATTGATAAATTTCAAATTTCCCTGACCGATGGAACGATCGAGGCGTTATAGCGGCAAAGCGACTCGATCGAATACATTTTCCGTAGGGGCTTGTAAACCTCACGCTCGATCTGAACAAGCAGATCGCATACCAAAAGGTGAGAGAAACGATAGAGGATTGCTCAGATTGGCAGCAAAACCAAGGATGGCGCGATCGCGATGCTCGTAGAGTAATTCCCCCTGTTCGTTAAACAAGAAAGTTGCTCCCCGTTGAGTTAGATAGGCAGGATTGGGAACATAAGTTTTCCAGTTACTCAACACTTCTGCCATATTCCGCAATCGCAAAGTCGCCAACTCAAACGGACGCTGGAAGCCTTTCCCACCCGCCCACCGGAAGAATGAACCTTTCAGTGGCGGAAGAGGGGGAGCCTGAACAATTTCTTCATCGCCAATTAACTGAGGCGCTCTTGCATCGCCTTTATATCCTCTCCATACTTCTGCCAAAGTACCGGGGCTACCAACTCCGGCACACATCAGCATGAGGTTTAGCCCAGCATTGACACCTGCCGATAAACCGGGTACTTTGAGCGATAGACCTGGATACAGGTTGAGTTTTTCGTGCAGTTGGGCGGTGGGATCTACAAACAAACACTCTGCCGGAAATCCTGTATAACTACAGAATCGCTGACCGGAAGTGCGATCGCCAATACCCACCGCTCGCAGGGCAATCTCTTGTGCTTGAAGTTTGTCCGCATCCCGCCGCAACCACCAAGCATATTCAAGGCTGTCGAAATCTCCCAATTGTGGCAATAGCAGTACGAGTTGTCGAGGTGAGGACTCGCAACCGCTCAATATCGGTAAAACTGCTCCATCACTCACCCGTTGGCACTTGGTTTGGCTCAAGATGGTATATATATTCATCGCCTACCTGTCTGCTGAAGATTGCATTTTCACAGATTATGCCAAGGGTGGTAGGCCAGTCCAGAATCATTACATCGTCACGTCAGGGCCTCTGGAACTTATCTATGGTAAGGCTAAGAATTTTCTATGGAAGTTTAACTTCTATTTAGGTGAGAAGGTGAATATTAATTCTCATTATAACGTACATTAAAAAATATTGAAGAACTGAATCATCTCCCAGTTTGGAATCTTTGAAGCCGGGAGGCAGATCTTAGCTTGGGTCTGCCTAATTTAGGCTATGGCTGATTCCACTCTCGACGGCAAAAGCTTTGCCTTGCAACTGCTTAATAGTTCCAAGTCGGTAAAAACTGATTAATCATTCATTCACCATTGATGTCAATTACCAACCTGATTCGTTTTAACAACCTGCGGGGCGACATCTTCGGGGGTGTCACTGCCGCCATCGTATCTTTACCGAAATTAATGGGTCTAAAGCCTCCCCCTTCCAGGGGGACTTTTCTTGATTCGTGCTAGAATAATTTATGTCAGGCACAACAACGTAA
>NZ_JACJUP010001211.1:0-2063 GCF_014748295.1 Planktothrix sp. FACHB-1355
CTGTCGCTGGAGATATTTTTAAAATTTTGCGGGTGGCTTCATCGCCGCGCAATTCGACATGACGAGTTTGCAAAGCCGCCGCCACCAAAGGCAGGAAATCTCGGGCTACTGATTTGTGAACTAACAAAGTTTCGATCGCATTGCAAGCAGCTGCATACTGGGTTTTGGCGTCAACTGTAATATTTACTGCCTTCACGATATCTGCCGCTTCATCTATATATATATGGCAAATTCCCTCTGCATGACCCAGGACTGGAATGCGGGTATTTTCCTGCACAAATCTGACAAACGAATTGGAACCTCTGGGAATAATCAGATCTATATATTCATCCAACTTCAGCATTGCCAGAGTTTCTTCTCTCGTAGTTAGCAATTGCACTGCTGCTGGGGAAACTTCCGTATATCCCAATTCCAAATGAATTGCCCTTACCAAAGCTTGACAGGTGCGAACGGCTTCTTGTCCGCCTTTGAGAATAACGCCGTTACCCGATTTGATGGCTAAACTCGTTATTTGCATCACCGCATCGGGACGCGCCTCAAAAATGACGCCCAAAACCCCCAGAGGACAGCTAATGCGCTTGAGGATCAGTTTTTCATCGAGTTCGCGGTGAATATCCACAACGCCTATGGGGTCTGGCAAACGCCCCACATCTCGCACGCCTGCGATCGCAGCCTTAAGCTTAGTTTCATCTAACTTTAGCCGCGCGATCAGCGGTTTGGCAATATTAGCTGCCACAGCCGCTTCGCAGTCTGCTGCATTCGCTGCCAAAATTTCCGGAGTTGCAGACTCTAAGGCTTGGGCCACAGCTTCGATCGCTTCATTTTTTACCTCAGCGGAAAGCACCGCCAGCCGTCGCGCTGCTTGGCGGGTTTGTTGAGCGATCGAAGTTAGGGAAGACGAGGCAATTTGCGAGGTGGTCATGGACATTATTTAACTTGCAGCGTATAGTTTCAAGGTTAGTACAACTAACTAGCTTCGTTCGCAGGGTAGTGTGGTGGGAGTAAGTAAAACATTCAAATTTTTAGATTCGAGTTCTGCTAACGATCTGATTCGATATCTGGAATTATTACAGGTCTTGGTAACGCGCAACCTAAAGGTGCGTTATCGCGGTTCTATCTTGGGAGTGTATTGGTCGCTGTTAAATCCCGTGATGATGACGGGTGGATATACGGCGATTTTTGGCATGGCTTTTGCGTCCTACTATCATAACTCCCTGTTCAAATATATGCTGGATGTGTTTGTAGGGTTAGTCGCGATCAACTTTTTTTCAGCTTCTACCACCCAAGCCTTGCCGAGTTTGGTAAGCAATGGGGCGCTTTTGAACAAGATTCGCCTACCGATAAACGTTTTTCCGATGTCGATGATTGCGGCGAATGTGTTTCAGTTTAGCAGCGCTTGCTTGCCAATACTGGCGATCGCCACATTGATCACATCCAAGAGTTTACTTAATGTGGTCGCTTTGCTGTTACCGTTGCTGTCTTTGGCTTGCTTGTGTACTGGTATCGGATTTATCGTCAGTGCCCTGTTTGTGTTCTTTCGCGATTTGCCTTACTTTTATGAGTTAGTGGTGTCTATCCTGTGGTTTGGCTCTCCGGTGTTTTATCCGGCGGCGATCGTACCCGCCACTATCCGTCCGTTCTTGGTCTTTAACCCTATAGCCTTAATCATTGAAAGCATTCGTCAGATCGCTTTGTCAGGCCATTCTCCTAATTTTGCCTTAATAGGCAGCTCTTTGCTCAGTAGCCTGGTGGTTTTGGCTGTAGGATGGAAATTATTTGATAGCTGGCAGCACCAGTTCATGGATTTGTTGTAGATGTACGCGATTTGTCTGGAACAAGTGTCCCTGTGGCGACGGACGCAAGAGGAATTTTCTTATGACTTGAAGAAAACAATTTTATCTTTTCTGGAAGGCAAGTACCGTCAGCCTGCGAAGAATTTGGTGCTGGATCGGGTAGATCTGTTTGTAGAAGCAGGGGAGAAATTGGGAATTATTGGTGGAAATGGCGCAGGTAAATCCACCTTGCTGAAGCTAGTCTGCGGTATATTGCAGCCAACTTCCGGT
>NZ_JACJUP010001212.1:0-2060 GCF_014748295.1 Planktothrix sp. FACHB-1355
CGAAAAACCTTTAAACAAACCTATCTTTTCTAGTGGATGAGTTTGGTATTTTTATTTTTGATAAAATATAACTTTTAATATTTTTATTTAATTTGTCAAAATTTTGACTAAACTCTGAGTGATAGGAAAACCTGTTATTCGCTCAAAATGAAGAAACATAGGGCTAAAATTAGCTTCTAAGAAAACATATTCACCTGTAGGCTTCAATCGCCAATCAATACCTGTCCATTCTAACATAAATGCTTTCCTAATAGCCAAACACTGATTTTCGATCGCTTCCGGCAATTCAACAGGAATTAATTCTGCTTTTGAATCTTCCCGAAAGTCTAAGCTATCGCTCCTGATTTCCGCTGCATAAACGTCCTCACCAATGACATAACTGCGAATATTTGTGCCAGGGATATATTCTTGTAAAGTCACAGGAGAAATATTTAGAGCTAAACTCATTCTTTTAGGTTCTAGATGTTCTTCTGTCAAAAATTGCGTGTGCGAACCTCCATAAACTGGCTTGAAAATAACTTTTTCGTAAGCTTGCGCGAATTCCACCAATCTTTTCGGATCGTTTGCGATCGTCGTAGCGGGAATGGTGACGCCAATTTGTTTTGCCTTACGCAGCTGCAACGGTTTCTCTTTGTGAAACTCATATGCCGACCAAGAATTCACCCATTTGGCGGGACAAGCTTGCATGAGCGATCGCAAAACGCTCATAGAATCGTTTACCGCCACAGTTTGATGATAAGAATTTTGTAAATTCGGAACATTAACTCCAGAAAAAGTACGCCAAAATACGCTTTTGATATCTGCAAAAGCCAATTCTCTTCCATTGGGAAGCAGCAACCATCCCGCTTCAGTTTGAGGTTGAAAAGTTATTTTTACTTGTGTGGGAAACAACCGAGTATCTAAATAATCGACACTCACCCCCATTTTCGTCAGTACATTATTTAAATGTAAAGCATGAGCATCTTCAGCATTACCCAGAATCAGAATGTTCATTTCGCCAATGCAGGAAAAATTACTTAGCCAAAAACATACTGTTCGGCTACTTTCCAGTAGCGGGAAAAGCGCTTCAAATCGATATAGCCATCGTAGTCTAAAAATGGCTCGATCGCCAACACTTCGATCGCTACAGAACGCTCAATTTCTTTGCAGATAGCATCAAACCGAGGGCTGGGGCTTTCTGCCGTCACAACCAAATCCGCGTTATGTTCTTTAGCAAAAGCGATTACTTCATCTGCCACATTACCGCGACGGATAACCACGGGCAATTCTAGCAAACATTCATAGATAAATGCGATGCGTTTGAGACCGATTTGCCATTCTGCCAACAAAGCATCATCCCAAACCCAAATCGCCGCTACATCAGGGCATTCTTTGAGTGCGGGGCTATAGGGACTCAGACAATCACCATGCACCCAGACGATCGATTTCTTGCTCATTGTTAATTGTTAGTTGTTAATAGTTGATTGTTGATTGTTCATCAGACTTATCATCCAAATAAATTATCACCTATGGTGTATTTGCAGATCTTGTTTTGTGAAGTAGTTGGACATAAAATCTAGACGATTCAACATAAATTTTCGTCCAAATGCTTCACATCTACGAATGTAAAAAAGTTGAGATTCTTTGGTAAAGATATCTATCAGTCATTTTAACCTGAGTGCCTTTTTTCTTCTAACTTTTGACTTTTGACTTTTGACTTTTGACTTTCTAACCCCGACCCCCTTTTTTCCCTCGCTGCCAACTTTGACTACCGCTGCGATTTTCAAACGGTTGGGCTTTTGGGAACAAGCGCTTTTCCAGTTCTTCGTAACTACCTTCAAAATCGCAATGACCGTAAAAAGGACATTGGCGACAATAAACTCCTTCTGTGTAACGTTCCAAATTCTCGCGGTTGAAAAAGTAAGGCTTGTGGCTAAAAGTGCTGGCTACCCACTGCCAAGAAAGATTATTGCTGGCAGGGTCGCCATCTAGCAAATGTTCCAGAAACCATTTTGCACCAACTTGCCAACGAACGCGCCGCCAATGCACTATGTAAGCTGCCATCCACATCCGTGCGTGAT
>NZ_JACJUP010001213.1:0-2058 GCF_014748295.1 Planktothrix sp. FACHB-1355
CCACTCCCCCACTCCCCCGCTCCCCTCATCTTTAGAGATAAATCACCTTGTTCGGCAAAGCTTGGCAAGCCGGATCGATCGCCCTTCGTGCAGGATAGTAATAGTAGATCGTACAGTCCGCAAAACTATGAGCTTGGCCAACTTTTCCGGCAACAAATCAGCCATTTATCGGTTGCTGCTGGTAATGGCAGCCGGGGTATCCTTTTTAGGAGGCTGCTCACAGCTTCCCAGCGCATCCTCTTCTCAACAGCCTATTGCTCCTATTGCTCCCACTCAGAGCGATGTGGACACTACTACCAGCCGCGCTCTTCCGATAAAAGATGACACAGATACAAACTTTGTTGTCGCCGCCGTCGATAAAGTCGGCCCAGCGGTGGTGCGAATTGATTCTGCACGGACGGTGAGGCGTCAAATACCCGAAGAATATAACGATCCGTTCTTTCGGCGCTTTTTTGGTGGTAATGCACCTGTACCCCCTGCTGAGCGGACTGTGCGGGGAACGGGATCTGGCTTTTTGATCAATACTCAAGGGCAAATCCTCACCAATGCTCATGTGGTAAATGGTGCTGATACGGTGACTGTAACGCTCAGAGATGGTCGCAATTTCCAAGGAAAAGTGCTGGGTGAAGATTCGTTGACCGATATAGCAGTGGTCAAGATTAACGCCAATAGTTTGCCAGTTGTGGCTTTGGGTAATTCCGATTCTTTGCGTCCGGGACAGTGGGCGATCGCGATCGGCAATCCCCTTGGTTTAGATAAAACTGTAACAGTAGGAGTTATTAGCGCCACAGATAGAACCAGCTCGCAAGTCGGCGTTCCCGATAAGCGGATTGGTTTTATTCAAACTGATGCAGCTATTAATCCCGGTAATTCTGGAGGCCCACTGCTAAACGCTCGCGGTGAGGTAATCGGCATCAACACAGCCATCATCGGTGGCGCTCAAGGATTGGGTTTTGCTATTCCTATTAATACAGCCCAAAGAATTGCCGAACAACTAATTGCTAAAGGAAAAGTCGAACATCCTTTTGTGGGAATTCAGATGGCAACTCTGACCCCAGAAATTAAGGAAAGAATCAAAAATGCTTCTAATGGCAACATCAATGTAGATAGAGCGCAAGGAGTTTTAGTTTTCCGCATAGTCCGCAATTCTCCGGCTGAGAAAGCGGGATTGCAGGCAGGAGATGTGATCCAAAAAGTTGACAATCAAGCTGTTACCACAGCTGATAAGGTGCAACAAATTATAGAAACCCGTAAGGTGGGAGATAGCTTGCGGATGGATGTGCAACGTAATGGGGAACCTAAAACTGTACAAGTGCAGCTAGGCGCTTTTCCAGTCCGACAACAACAAGAAGAAGAACCTTAATTGCTAGATAGTCAAGTTCTGCGATCGAACGCTTGACTATTTAGCTATCTGTTAAAATCCAAATCTTTCAGATTGCTCATTTTAACGAACTCGATATGGCTGAAATTCTGCAAGTATCCCAACTCGGAAATCCCGTAATTCGCCAGCAATCGCAACCGATCGCAGATGTGCGCGATCGTCGCATTCAAGAATTAATCGATAATCTGGTGGAAACAGTTATCAAAGAAAATGGTGTTGGCATCGCCGCACCCCAAGTAGGCGAACTCGATCGCTTATTTATCGTCGCCTCTCGTCCCAATCTCAGGTATCCCAACGCACCGAAGATGGAACCAACCGCGATGATTAATCCTCACATTATTGCACATTCCTCTGAGGTAGTCAAAGATTGGGAAGGCTGTCTCTGCATTCCGGGAATTCGCGGTTTGGTGCCGAGATATCAAGCCATAGAAATAGAATATACCGATCGCGATGGCAAGCTGCATCGCCAAGAATTAACAGATTTTGTCGCCCGCATCTTTCAACACGAATACGATCATCTCGATGGTATCGTATTTTTAGATCGTGTGGAAAGTACGCTAGATTTAATGACAGAACAAGAGTATCAGCAGCGCATTGTCATAAATAAATAAAATTTTGAATTGGGCAATTATTGGAAGTGATGAATTGTTACCATTGGTTGTTGTGTTTGAGCTTTT
>NZ_JACJUP010001214.1:0-2058 GCF_014748295.1 Planktothrix sp. FACHB-1355
GTTACAATGCCAGAGCAGAAGGCTACAATGAAGCGATGGGTCTAGCTGTGTCTGAGTTTATTGGTAGGGGAGTGGGAAGTTCATTAAATATCGGCGGTGATTTTGGTAGCTACGATAGCGGCGTTTTGATTATGTTGTTTGCGCTGGGTTGGTTTGGAACTATACCTTACCTTGGCGGACTTCTCCTGCTTTTTTTCAATATATTTCAAAGTTCTGAGGCAAGCTTCGATCCGGTTTTTAGTGGGGCTCGCGCTATTGCGATCGCCGTTTTCGCACAGATTGGTTTGAACAGCGTACAATTGGGTATTTTCGGTGTAGTTATGTGGGGATTTCTTGGCATGGCTATGGCAGCGCGTAAGTACTACAGCCATCAAAAAGAATCTCATACTTTTGGTATAAGGAAAGGCAATTTACATCCATTAAACACTACTTGAGTTAGATGTAAAACTAGCATATTTAAGATTAGGATAGCCAAAGTTAGAACAAAATAATTACGGTGCGTTTCGGTGAAAGCCTAAAGCATCCTAAACACAGAGGTGCAATCTCTCAAAAGTCAAACAAAAGTAAAAGTTGTAGCTCGCGTTAATCGTTATGAAAAAACCTGCATCGATCGTTTGCTGCACACCTTTTTGGGGAGACAATTGGAAATGGTTTGCGCCTGAACTCGATCGAGAGCAACTGCGCTGGTACTTTTATGCGGATAAGTCGCGGGGAGAAATCGAAAGGTATTTGCGAACTTCTGTGTTCCGCACTTGCCTAGAAGCTGTTCGTTGTGCAAAGCAACAGCAAGCTGACCTGTTATTCACACATAATCCGCGACTATCATTGTGGTGCGTTTTGTTTGCTACCTTGCTAAGAATAAAAACAAATCATATTGCCTATTCGTTTAATTTTCACAATCTGCCGCACGGTTTGAGGTATCACTTGTATAAATGGGCTTGCACAAAAATTAGCAAGTTTATCGTTTATTCACAGTGGGAAAAGGAATTCTACAGCGAATATTTCGATATACCGCCAGAACGGATCGAAATGCGTTTTTGGAGTATGGCTGTACCTCAAATTGAGCCTGAAGAACCTTTAGAAACAGGGGATTATATTTGTGCGATCGGTGGCAATGCGCGAGATTACGAAACGCTGATGGCAGCGATGGAAAAACTGCCGGATATCAAAATGGTGATTGTGGTTAGACCGCATAACTTAAAAAATCTAAGCGTTCCACCGAATGTGAAAGCTTTGGTAAATATTCCCGAATCCCAGGCCATGAATATCCTCAAATATTCGCGTTTTATGGTGTTACCGCTCAAAGGTTCGGAAGTACCTTGCGGTCATATTACGCTTGTGGCGGCAATGCACCTTGGTAAGGCATTTATCATCACAAATTCGATTGGTGTCAGCGATTATGTGTTTCCCGATCGCAATGCCATCACTTGCGAAGCATTTTCGCCCGATGCTTTAGCAAAAACGATTCGCGATTTGTGGAACGATCCTGTCAAATGTCAGCAACTCGGTGAAAATGGCAGGCAGTTTGCACAAAAATATTGTGCGTCAGATTTGGGTCGGCAGCATTTGCAGCGTTTGCTTTTTGATTTTTTGAACGCAGATGAAAGCAGATGCACGCAGATGCACGCAGATAAATTTCCAATTTCAAATTAGGATTATGAAAATTCTATTTTTAGACCAAAGTGGAAAACCGGGCGGTGCGGAACTGTGCCTGCTAGATATTGCTAAACCTTATCGAGATAGCTGTTTAATTGGATTGTTTGCGGATGGCTCTTTCAGACATTTGCTAGAACAGCACAATATTCCCGTTGAAGTTTTAGCAACCGATCCGATCGCAGTCCGCAAAGAAAGCAATTTGGCACAAGGGTTAAAAAGTTTTGGCAACCTCGCACCTTTAATCGCTAAGGTAGTTCATCTCAGTCGCGATCGCGATTTAATTTACGCTAACACTCAGAAAGCTTTAGTTGTGGGTGCGATCGCTAGTTTTATCGCACGTCGTCCTCTCGTCTATCACTTGCATGATATTATTTCTCCGGAACACTTTAGCCAAACCAATAT
>NZ_JACJUP010001215.1:0-2053 GCF_014748295.1 Planktothrix sp. FACHB-1355
TTTGCCGGTTCTTTCCATTGTGCCCCTGCAAGTTGTCAGTCCGGACAGACAAGAAGAATTGGGATTGGATGAGCAAATCTGGCGGAATTACGGCCAAAAAGGGGATAGACAAGCGCTTTTGACTGCCATTGACCACAGTCTGACCTATTTGCGATCGCCGAGAGCAATAGCAGCCTACCGACGATATCCGGTGCGTGGAATTACACGCGATCGCGTAATTCGCAGTTTAGAACGTTTCCGCGAGTTAGTACTCTCTTCCAACTCGCCAGAAGAACTGCAAGCTGCTGTGCGAGAGGAGTTTGTGTTTTACCGTGCGACTGGAAAAGATGGACGGGGAACTGTCGGTTTCACAGGTTATTTTGAACCTACCTACACAGCCAGTCGCGTCCCCACACAAGAGTATCGTTATCCACTATATCGGTTACCCCCCAACTTCAGTCGCTGGTCCCGTCCGCACCCCACCCGACTTCAGCTCGAAGGTGCAGATGGACTGTCGGGAGACGGTCGCTTGCGCGGTTTGGAATTAGTTTGGTTGCGCTATCGTTTGGAAGCTTTTCTGGTACAGATACAAGGTTCCGCACGACTGCAAATGACCGATGGTAGCATTATGACAGTCGGTTTTGCCGGTAAGACCGATCGACCTTACAGAAGTGTCGGTCGAGAACTGGTCAACGATGGCAAAATGAACCTGGCAGGCTTGACCTTACCGAGAGTGATCGAATATTTCGATTCATCGCCAGAGGAATTGAATCGCTATTTGCCGCGCAATCCCGGTTTTGTGTTTTTCCGGGAAACAGGCGGTGCTGCTGCAACGGGTAGCTTGTCTGTGCCGGTAACTGCGGAACGTTCCATTGCCACCGATAAATCTTTAATGCCGCCCGGAGCTTTGGCCCTAATTCATGCCCAGATACCTTTTCCCAATCGCAACGGGGAATTAGAGCAACGACGAGTCAGTCGTTACGTCCTGGATCAGGATACCGGCGGAGCGATTAGAGGGCCAGGTCGGGTGGATATTTTTATGGGCACAGGGACTGAGGCAGGCGAGCGGGCTGGTAGAATTAACTCGAATGGAGAACTTTATTATCTGCTCGTAAAAAATTGATCTTGTTTTTGGGAAAATCAACCGGGTTTTTTTGCTTGCGGTCAAAGAAACCCGGTTTTTGCGATCGAAAAGCGATGAGTGACATCGTTGAATCAATCAAATGGAAAGTATAGCCAATTGTCCTAGCCACAATAATGAAGTCATAGTGATTAATATTAATAACGAAATTAGGCAACAAAAAGCAGAAGTTCAGGATGCGACGGATAAAAGCCTTACCTTTAAACAAATTATTGAAATTGCTACACAACTAATAACCACTGCTGGTGTAGCATCTGGTAGAATTGCCCAAT
Organism: Planktothrix sp. FACHB-1355; assembly: GCF_014748295.1. Taxonomy (NCBI): domain Bacteria; kingdom Bacillati; phylum Cyanobacteriota; class Cyanophyceae; order Oscillatoriales; family Microcoleaceae; genus Planktothrix; species Planktothrix sp. FACHB-1355. The sequence continues at coordinate 1,393 of NZ_JACJUP010001215.1, forward strand.
TAATTAACAGCCTGCAATCAGCGGGATTATTTCGCTACATTAAATAGGGTGCATCAGAGGATAAAATTAGCGATTATCTGCACAATTCTGGTATTTGACGCACCCCACCGCAGTCTGCCAACATCTCTAAATAGTATTACCAATCAAAGATTATTTTAAGTACGTAGTTGCACTTGGGTGCTAAAGCGCAACTACGTACCTAAGATCGATCGCTTTCCCATCCAGATGCTAAAATACCAAGACTGATAGATCGAGCCTTTTTCACCCAAAATTTTTTGCGAAATTACGTCTTGTGGTAGATGCGCTAGCAAAACTGGAGACTCCAGTAGGTAAGTGGCCTAATCTCCAGTAAAATCTGCACCGAAATATCCCCTAACCCCCATTCAGCTGGTAACTCAAGAATTTATATCTAATCGATCGGCTGCGACAAGAAGACTTATGGAAGCATCTTTTCAAATAACCTTGCAAATCGTCATAGCCGTCCTTGCAGGCACGCTAGCTCAGCTTTTGGCTGCATTCCTGAAAGTTCCTAGCATTGTCTTCTTGTTGCTGTTTGGCATTGTGCTGGGGCCGGATGTTTCTGGGTTGCTGCATCCCAACTTGCTGGGTACTGGTCTGGAAGTTATTGTTGCCCTGTGCGTAGCCGTGATCCTGTTTGAGG
>NZ_JACJUP010001216.1:0-2050 GCF_014748295.1 Planktothrix sp. FACHB-1355
CTTTGAAAATGGGTAAATCGCTAAATGCCGATCGCACAACTATTTTTCTATTAGATGAAGAACGCAATGAATTTTGGTCGATCGTTGCCGAATCTGGAGGTAAAGAAACTTTAGAAATTCGCATACCTGCCAACAAAGGTATTGTTGGTGAAGTAGCTGCTACCAAAAAAATCATTAATATTCCCTTCGATTTTTACGACGACCCGCGTTCTCTTACCGCTAAGGAACAGGACAAAAAGAACAACTATCGCACTTATACAATGTTAGCTTTACCGCTGTTGAACGAACAGGGAGATTTAGTTGCAGTTATCCAATTAATCAATAAGTTAAAACGCTTGTACGACGAGACATTACCTTTATCGGAAAAAATCGACACCCAAGGCTTTACGAAAACAGATGAAGAACAGTTTGCTGAAAATGCACCTTTAATTCAAATGATTTTGGAAAGTTTCCGTTCCTATCATAAAACAGCTAGAGGACAAAGAGTAGCAGCAGCACTAATGGCAGCAACTCGTTCTGTTAATCAAAGTAGCTTAGAAATCGATGAAGTTCTCAAGCGAGTTATGGATGCGGCGAAAGAACTTATGAATGCCGATCGTAGCACGCTTTGGTTGCTCGATCGATCTGCAAACGAACTCTGGACAAAAATTTCATTCCAAGATGGTTCGGAAAGAGAATTGCGTTTACCATTGGGGGTAGGTTATGCTGGCAAAGTTGCACAAATGGGTGTACCTCTCAATATACCATTTGACTTATATGAATACCCAGATTCCGAAACAGCCAAAAAAACAGATGAAAGAACTGGTTATCGCACTTGCAGTTTACTGTGTATGCCAGTTTGGAATCCCGATGGCGAATTGATTGGCGTCACTCAATTAATCAATAAAAAGAAAGCTGGTGATTTTGTAGATTTACATCCTGTTAATGGCAGTGAATTACCAGATTGCTTTCAAACCAGTTTCGACCAAAACGATCAAAAATATATGCAGGTATTTAATAATCAAGTAGGCGTTATTCTTCAGAATGCCGAACTTTTGGCAGCAGTAAAGCGACAGGAACAAACCCTGCGCGATAACCTGAGTGTACCATCAGAGCGAAAATAAGTAGGTGCGATCGCATTCGATCGGCAATAAATTAATCTATAATTAATTGTAAGGCTTACTTCCTAAGAACACGAGCAAAGGTGAAGGCGCTATGGCTAAAATCAAAATCCTGCAAGAAAATCAATCCTACACCTTTCGGTCTTATTTTGAGTTACCATACGAAGCCGATGACATTCTAGCTGAGTTTGACTATTCACTTGAAAGAGCAGAACTATATCTACCTAAAACGACTCGGCAATTAGATTACCTACCAGAACTCAAGCAAAAAATAAGAGCTTTCTTACCTTTTGTCAGTCTCAGCAATGAAACGGCTAGAAGAGAAACGCTGGTATCTCCTATCCTGCTGGAAGTGGTTATTTATTGCCAATGCCAAATGCGGATTGAATATCCTTTAAGCGTCAATAACTGGCTCAAAGGCAATCTTGATTATCTCTTGCGATCGACTAACAATTTGCTCGTTATTGAAGCCAAAAATGATGACCTCACTAGAGGCTTTACCCAGTTAGCGGTAGAGTTAATTGCTCTATCGCATATTGAAGAACAAAATGTGTTTTATGGAGCAGTAACGATGGGTGATGTTTGGCGGTTTGGTAAGCTCGATCGCAACTTTCAAATGATTACTCAAGATATCAATTTGTTTAAAATACCTGATGATTTGTCAGAGTCCTGATGGGAATTTTGGAGGGAGTAGAAGTTTCACAATAAAATTGTGAAGTGCAGTGAAGAATGGGAATTGCACGCTGTTTTGCGATCCTCTCGTGTCTTGCGTACTTACTTACTATGGTAAAAGTCAATTGGCTAATTGAAAGATTTGTTTTTGATGCTTCCGCACAATTCCTAGAAGAATTAAAAAGACAAGGATTCACCTACAAGGAAACTAGCTATCTTCATTTCCGACCCACAGAAGCAAATAATTACTTCTCCGACGATGAATGCGTCCTATTTAG
>NZ_JACJUP010001217.1:0-2049 GCF_014748295.1 Planktothrix sp. FACHB-1355
TCTAATATTGGGGCTTGGGTTGCCGTTCCTGATGATTTGGGCTATACACGATTCATTTTCTCGAAATCGGGATGGCTGAAAAATTAGCAGAAAAGGAAAAGAAGTAGGAAAAGCAAAAAGGGTTGACGAACGAATGAAGTCAGGCTGAAAGATGTTTTTTTTCTATTATTTCTAGGTAATGGATTAGATAAAAGTTAACGTTATAAAATTATCGCCAAATCTAGAGCGCCTCTGGGTGTAGAATCAAATATGGTTTTCAATCGGGACAGCAAAAAAGAAAGCATTTTTCGTCAAGAGTCTTTGGAACGCTTATCTTCTCCTGAGCGTTTAGACCAACTGATGCAGGTACTTGCGCCTAAAGATTGGTTAGCTTTGACTGTTTTTGGTGGTTTGACTGCGATCGGTTTGGTATGGAGCATTTTGGGTCGCATTCCTATCGCAATTGAAGGTCGGGCTATTTTTTTGCAACCCCGACAAGTAGTAGATTTACAATCTTCTATTGGTGGCAGAATACAATCTTTAAAAGTTACTGGCGGTCAGTGTGTTAAGAAAGATGAATTGTTGGCAACTATTAATCCTTTAGAGATGCAAAAACAATTACAGTTGGCTAAAGAAAAATTGCTTCAGTTGCAAAAACAAACTGGAGAAACTTCGTTAGTATCTAAGCAGAGGATGGAATTGGAAAAAATTGCGATCGCAGTTTCCCAAGAAAGTCTACAAAGACGCTTGCAAGATGCTCAAGCAATGACTCCGATCCTCAAAGAAAGAGGCTTGAATGCCATCGCCAAACAAAAGCTGAGTTTGCAGCAACGATTGCAAGAAGCGCAATCGTTTGCTCCTACTTTGAAAGAGAAAGGATTAACCGCAATTCAACAACAGCGCCTCAGTTTACAACAACGCTTAAAAGATGCTCGAGCTTTAGTTCCCGTGCTGGAACAAAGACTGAAAAAACGCCGGGAATTGGCAGTTAATGGCGCAATATCTACAGACACAGTTTTGCAGGTAGAAAAAGAGTACAACCAGGGGGTGCAAGATATTGCGGAACTGGAAGCACAGCTAAAACAACTGGATTTAACTGAGGCGCAAACTCAGCAAAGTTACCAACAAAATGTGAACAACATCGGTGAGTTACAAGCGCAGTTGCAAGAATTGGAACTGCAAAGCGTAAGAACTGAGCGGGAATATCTGGACAATCTTCGTTCTATTAATGAAATTCAAGCTCAATTGCAGGAATTAAATACTAAATATAAACGGTTAGAACAAGAAAATTTAGAAATTTCTAATCGGCGCATTCAAGAAATTCAAGAAGTTGGCCGAGAAGTGATTATTTTGGAGCAAAGAGTAACTGAAATCAGCCAAATTTTAAGTTCTCAAGATGGCTGTATTTTGGAATTGACTGCTGCTGTCGGGCAGGTGATACAACCTGGTAGTCGCTTGGGAAATATGCGAATTGGGAGTGAGCAAAAGTTAGGTCTGGCAATAGCTTATTTTTCGATTAAAGATGGCAAGCAAATTCAACCGGGAATGCCTGTTTTAATTACTCCAGATACAGTACAAAGAGAACGATTTGGGGGGATTGTCGGTCAAGTTACAGAAGTTTCTCCTTTAGCTGTTACTGCTGAAGGAACAGTGGCGACGATCGGTAATTCAGAAGTAGTAAAAAGTCTCATTAGTCAAACGGGAGCCGCAATTCAAGTTACTGCTAATTTGCAAACAGAAGATCGCAATCCTACCGGCTATAAATGGTCTTCTTCCAAAGGCCCAAACTCGAAAATTACCCCAGGAACTACGGCAACGGTTAGGGTGACGGTAGATGAGCGATCGCCTATTACTTTTTTACTACCATTTCTGCGGGAAATCTTAGGCACGAAGTAGAAGGGAAAGTCAGGGAGAAGCAGGTAAAAAGCACAAGTTTCAGGGTAAAACATTGATGATGCCATTATTCAAGAAAATCAAAGAAATTGGGGCGACCAAACCTAGATATTAAGTAGTCGGACAAAAGTAATCGACACTGTATGAACTTTTGTTAAGGCACTTGCAGGAGTGCGA
>NZ_JACJUP010001218.1:0-2047 GCF_014748295.1 Planktothrix sp. FACHB-1355
TTGAATTTTGTCGTCGCCTGCGAGCCACCCGTGAGGGTCAATTGCTGCCGTTTATTTTTTTGTCAGCTCTGGGTCAGATAGATTGTCGGGTTGAAGGCCATTCGATCGGCGCGGATGATTATTTGCTCAAACCGTTTCACCCACGGGAATTGGTAGCCAAAATAGAAGCGCAGTTAGAACGATCGCGTCGCATCCATGCAGAAATCGTGCGGTTGATGCAACGATCTACCAATTTGACCTCGCACCAAACACCTACACCCCCTCCCCTACCTCTGACACCAGCAGAGGAAAGAGTATTCTGGGAGGCGGTTAGGGGTTTTACCAACAAACAAATCAGCGAACGCCTATTTATCAGTCCCCGTACAGTCCAGAGTCATCTGAGAAATATTTTTAACAAACTTGAAATAGAAAATCGCTCCCAACTGGTTCGCTTTGCCTTTGAAGTGGGATACCAACCTCCAACAGATAGCGAGTGTGCTTCGGACAGTTAAAGCTGCGGAAGCTCAAGAGGGATGGCTGTAGGCAAAGCAGTCACCGATGAGTGAATTCTGGATGAGTAGATTTTCGATTGGCTGTGACTTCAATATTGGAGAGACGTTTCGTGAAACATCTCTCCAATATTCACAAAGATTTTTTGATGATTCCCCTGGAAATGGGAAGCGGGAAACTTCTTTTTTTCAGTCATAACGATCATCGTTAAAAGTTTAGCTTGAACCGCAAGAAGCTTCACATCTCACCTAATAGGGGAGTGTGAGATGAATTGCGGGTGAGTTGACCGCAGTCTCCCGACGGATGCGAGTTCCTCGTGGGAGGGAAACAGGTCGGAAACGCACAATTTCCGTGTTATACTTACTGGGAAACCTCTATTTACTCTCATATGTTAAGAGTTGTCAAAGTCAGGCTACAACCAAACAGTCAACAGCAACAGTCACTAGCACAAGCTTTTGGCTCTTGTCGCTGGCTGTGGAATTATTGCCTGAACTTGATGAATCAAACATATAAAGAGACTGGTAAAGGGTTATCTGGGTATGAAGTTAAAAAACTAATTCCGCAGTTAAAAAAAGAGCATGAGTGGTTAACCTTAACCTATTCACAGTGCTTGCAGCAGGTCTGCTTAAACATGGGGGTGGCCTTTGATAACTTCTTTGAAAAACAAGCTAAATACCATAGATTTAAATCAAAGCATGGTAAGCAGTCAAGACAATACCCTCAAAATGTCAAGGTTGCAGACAAATATTTAACACTTCCAAAGATTGGAAATGTTTCGGCAATTATTCATAGACCTATTGAGGGAAAAATTAAGACTGTAAGTATATCCAAGAATTGCTCCAATCAGTTATTTGCGGCCATTCTTTCTGACGATGAGAAAGATAAACCTTCTGCAAGTGCAGAAGGTAAAGCAGTTGGGATTGACCTGGGGTTGACTGACTTTGCTGTTACTAGCGATGGCTCTAAGTTTGAGAACCATAAAATACTCAACAAGCATCCAAAAAACTTCAGAATCAAGCAACAGCAATTATCCAGAAAACTGAAAAGTTCTAATAAACCGTTAGGTCAGTGTGGGTAGTTCGCGATATGATTACCGATCTATACAGCTTAACCGAACTAGAGGAGGCGATCGCTATTGCCCCAGCGCAATGGCGACCATTGGTATTTACCAATGGCTGCTTTGACCTACTCCATGTCGGACACCTGCGGTATTTACGGGTAGCAAAATCCTTGGGGCGATCGCTGATTGTGGGGTTAAATAGCGATGTGTCTGTGCGAACCATCAAACCGCATCCGACGGGATGGCCAGAGCGACCCATCATCCCAGACATACAGAGGGCCGAATTACTAGCTGCCCTCAAGCCAGTAGATGGGGTAGTGATTTTTTCCCAAACCACAGCTGCTCAAGTTATAGATAAGCTCAAACCAGAAATTTACGTAAAAGGGGGAGACTACCGAATCGAAACGCTGCCCGAAGCACCGATTGTTCAAGCCTATGGAGGCAGGATCGAGTTAGTCAGAATAGAAATACCTACTTCTACCAGTGGTATAATCGATC
>NZ_JACJUP010001219.1:0-2038 GCF_014748295.1 Planktothrix sp. FACHB-1355
CGTCACCGGAAGAGATAAGAGCCGAAGTCAGCGGGAAAAATAAGAAATTTAGACATATTGTCGAAGCTGTTGCAGAAATAGCAGTTCAGTATCCTTGCCATCAGACTAAAAGCACATCTGCTCTTGCACAATTTTCTCCATATTGCCAGTCAGCAAAGGAAATCCCACTCTCATTCGATATCGCACAGACTGATTACTCAGCACCAAAATTAGATTTAGCAGAATCGAGCAACATTACGGGATCTCCTCATATCTCTACTGAACCTATTTCGCAGCCAGTTAAAAAGCCTATTGAGGAGTCTGTAGATTATTGGACTCAAGATGAAAGCGCGAGTGAGGAGATGGAAACCGAATCAGTCGAGCGATCGCCTAGCGACCCGATTTTAGAAGAGTTTTCAGACACAATTCTTACAGACACATTCTCTAACTTACCAAATTACTCAAGAGTAGTTAGTGTTAATCCAAAAGCACCGCTTCTGCTGTCGCAACATGAAGAAAAAAATTTACTTTTCACTGTCGCCTCCCTGGAAATTTCTGCCCTAATTGCTGCGCCCAGCGGTACGGGTAAGTCTACTTTTTCCTGGGCTTATATAGATAAATACTATCAACTGCATCCAGACGCCACTTTTTATATTTGTTGTCAAAAAAATGATTTTTGGTTGGGTTTGAGGAATATTCCCGGTGCTGTAGCTCGACCTGACTACGATGAAGAAACTGGCTTATGGAATTTTGAGCCGATTCTAGAACATATTAGAAGGGTTAACTCTTTTTTAAACCAAAGAAGGTTGCTCCATGAAGAGCAGCGAGAAAGCTTACCTAAAATCGTTTTATTTTTGGATGATTATTATTCAATCTGGAATACTATAAGCGGTAGCAAGAAGTATGCAGCTATTAAAGAGTTTATTACGGAATCTTTAGCCAACATCATTACGCTTGGTAGAGAGCTTGGCATTATTGCTGTCATACTTACGCAAAGTTTTAATTTAGAATCCCTCGGACTGACCGATTCTAATATCAGAGATAACCTAGCCATTTTAATATTTGGGAATGTTGTGAAAACCTTGAAAGGGATGCAGGGAAACTATAATGCCCTTTACAAAATTATCAGAAATCCGTTTGTGGTGGGTAGTGATTCTGCCAGAGCGAGAATGCTGAACTTACTAGACAAATTGGTTCCAGTTTCGATGGAACTGCAAAGACCGATCGCATTTAGCAGCATCGGCGATGGGGAAGTAATGTTTTTGCAAGATTATCGCTGGAGCAAAGATTGTAGATTGTCTGACGAACAATTAGATGCTATAGCACAGCGATTTGGTTGTGCGAGAAATGCTTCTAACAATTAGTAGGGGTGAGGTTGATTCGCTCATACTGCTTCGTTTATTTGTGACGTTTCATGGGAGTTGATTATGAAAAAGTTAGCTTACACTTTTGCCAGTGCTACCTTTAAGCTTTTCTTTGGATTGAACTTTGAAGAGATGGAAGTTCTCCAATCTCATCAAACAAAGTGCCTGCATGAACTTCACCATTTTCAAGCACTCTTAACTCAAGAATTGCTAGATGCTGGTTTCGTCCTAGAGAAAGATTTCGTTTCAAATGAAACAACATTTTGGGCTTCGTCAAGAGCATCTATATTTTTACAATCCAGGAGCCGTTATTTTCGCCAGTTTACCCAAGCACTTGAAGATTTGCAAAAATCTCAGGCTGAAATTAAGAAGCATTCAAGATTTTAAGTAAATAGAATAAGTGGAGTCAAACTATGAAAATCAAGTGGACAAGAGTAGTCTTGGTTATCAGCATTCTTGTGCTTAGCGTCAAAAAAGGTTGGTTGTCCGTTCCATCAATTCCATCAATTCCCAATCTACTGAGCAAAGCTTTAATCGGTGTTAGTTTAAAACATCAGACAAATAAGCCGCAATTGGTTCGAGTTAATACCAATTTAACCGATGAAGATATATGGAGTGAAGTTTCCATATCTAAGCAAGATCCAGCGGTTAAAAAAGCTCCTCAGTGTAACACACCCAAGGATAAGTTTTCTAGT
>NZ_JACJUP010000122.1:0-9773 GCF_014748295.1 Planktothrix sp. FACHB-1355
TTTGTCTCGCAGGTGTCGCCGGTGCCGATCGCCCAAATGGGTTCGTAGGCGATGACGAGATTGTGTTGATCTACACCAATCAAATCTTTTTCCAACTGACCGACGATCAGGGATTCGGTTTCGCCCGCGTCTCGTTGTTGCTTGCTTTCGCCCACGCAGAGAATGGGAGTAAGACCGTGACTCTGCGCTGCTAGGAGCCGTTTGTTGACAGTTTCATCGGTTTCGCCAAAGTATTGACGCCGTTCGCTGTGACCGATGATGACGTAACGCACTCCAATTTCAACGAGCATCGGGGCGGCAATTTCCCCTGTGTAGGCTCCCGCATCTTCCCAATGGACATTTTGGGCACCCAGCTGCACGCGGCTACCGTGCAAACTTTTGGATATGATGCCCAAGTCGGTGAAGGGAGCGCACAGCACAATTTCCCGTTCTTCCGGGGTTTCTTCCAAGCTTGACATAAATCCTTGCAAGAACTCCAGGGCTTCTGCCTGGGTCTTGTACATTTTCCAGTTGCCAGCGATGACGATTTTTCGCACGGGTACTCTGAAGAGACGAACAATAAACGTAAAAAACAGTTTAAGGCTTTTGGGCGATCGTTTTACGTCTGTGTCCTCAGATCGGCCTCAGACTTGAGTTATAGAGCGATAGAATGAGGAGGGCCTCCTAAGAACTTTAGGTTTCCACAGCAAATTCTTCTGGGTCAACTCCCCAATTTACCCAAGCGATTTTCTGACAACTAATTGGAAATCATACTTGGTAATAGGTAATTGATAATTGTTTTTTTACCCGTTACCCATTACCCAAGTTGGAATTAACAGACCCTGAAAAGCATCGCAATTAGCTGCTAGCTAATTCCCGATCTCGCCTCAAGTTACTTCTTATTCACACCACTGTTAGCACGAGCTGCGGCTGCTTCATCCGGATGAATTCCCAAGCGTGTGAGATTGATGCGTCCCTTGCTGTCAATTTCGCGCACTTTGACAATCACTTCATCGCCTACTGCCACTTCATCTTCCACTTTACCGACGCGGTAATCTGCCAGTTGGGAAATGTGAATCATTCCTTCCTTGCCGGGGAGAAACTCGACAAAGGCTCCGATCGGGATAATGCGAGTAACGCGACCGGCGTAGACATCACCTTCGTTCAGCTTGCGCGTCATGTTAAAGATAATGCTGCGGGCTCGTTCCGCCTTATCTACATCTATGGCAGAAATAGTCACCGTACCATCATCTTCGATGTCAATTTTGGCTCCGGTTTCTTCGGTAATACCTTTGATTGTCTTACCACCAGGCCCGATCACGATACCGATCAAATCTGGATCGATCTTAACGGTGAGCAGACGTGGGGCAAAAGGCGACATTTCGGTGCGCGGTTTTTCCAGCGCCGCCAGCATTTTTTCCAAGATATGCAGCCGCGCCGGACGAGCTTGATTGATGGCTTTGGCGATCGTATCCATAGATAGACCGTTGATTTTCATATCCATCTGCAAAGCGGTGACGCCGCTATCGGTGCCCGCTACTTTGAAGTCCATGTCGCCCAAGAAATCTTCGATACCTTGAATATCCGTGAGAATGCGGACTTCATCGCCTTCTTTAATTAAGCCCATTGCGGCACCACTGACCGGTTTGGTGATGGGAACGCCAGCATCCATTAAAGCTAGGGTGGAACCGCAAACGGAACCCATTGAGGTGGAACCGTTGGAGGATAAGACTTCCGACACTACACGGATGACGTAGGGGAATTGCTCTTTCGGCGGCAATACCGGCACCAGTGCCCGTTCTGCCAAAGCACCGTGACCGATTTCGCGGCGTCCGGGGGCACGTAACGGCTTGGTTTCTCCCACTGAGTAGGGGGGGAAGTTGTAGTGGTGCAGGTAACGCTTGGCATCTTCTGGGTGCAAGTCATCTGCCATTTCTTGGGCATCGCCGGGAGTTCCCAAGGTGACGGCGGATAAAACTTGGGTTTGTCCTCTGTTAAATAAGCCGCTGCCGTGGACTCGTCGAGGTAGCAATCCGACGCGACAGGAGACGGGTCGTACTTCGTCGAGTTTGCGACCGTCAACGCGGACACCATCTTCGACGATCTGACGGCGCATCAATTGTTTGGTGATATCTTTGAAGACGTTGCCCAGGGCTTTGCTTTCCGTGGCTGTGATGACGCGCAGCGGGTCTTCTTCTGGGAGTTCTGCGATCGCAGTTTCTACACTTGCTTTGATTTCATCAAGTGCCAGGTCGCGAGCTGATTTGTCCAACTCGAATTGAGATAGGATGTTTTTGATCGGTTCCCTGACGCGATCGCGAATAAAGTTTTCCAGTGTTGGGTCTACTTCCGGTGATGCTTCTTGCGTCAATTCGATGCCCAATTCTTTGATCAATTCTTGCTGGGCTGCAATCAGATCCCTGACTGCTTCGTAGCCGAAGTCGATCGCTTCTATTATGTCAGCTTCGGGCAATTCGTTTGCCCCCGCTTCTACCATGATTACGCCTTCTGGAGACCCTGCTACCACCAAGTCCAAATCTCCAGCTTCCATCTCTGCGTAGGTGGGATTAATAATAAAGTCATCTCCTACCAATCCCACGCGCACCGCTGCCATTGGCCCGTTAAACGGTATCTTTGCCAACAGCACCGCTACGGAAGCGCCAGTCACAGCCAGCACATCGGGCGGTACTTGTTCATCCATAGATAATGTTGTGGCTACAATTTGGATGTCATCTCGCAGCCAACTAGGAAATAGAGGACGTAGGGGGCGATCGATCAGACGGCTTGTGAGAACTACTTTTTCTGGCGGACGACCTTCCCGTCGCAAGAAACCGCCTGGAATTCTACCCGCAGCATACATTCTTTCTTCGTAATCTACCAATAAAGGGAGAAAATCTATATTTTCTCTTGCTTTTGAGCGGGTAGCAGTTACTAATACGCTGGTATCCCCGGATTGAATTAATACCGAACCATCGGCCTGTTGTGCAAGGAGGCCAACCTTTAGTCTAATATCCCTTCCGTCAAAGGATATTGATTTGTCTATCTCTACCATTCGGTCCTGCTCTATCACAATTCTTTATCTGTGGCAATCCTAGCACTGATACACCAGTGCTGTTCTCAGACTTTCTAGGGCTTGGGGCGATGTGAGGGGCTTAGGAGTTCGAGAAACCGGATTTTTGACAAAAACTCGGTTTCTGGCCAAGGCAACCCCGAATTGCATCAATTTGGCGCACTACTAGACAAGCCATTCGGTGAATGCCCCTAATAGTCTGGAATTAACGATTATCCCACAAATTGAGGCAGTAAAACTTCTCGCTGGGCGTCGGGTGTCGGGGCTGGGGGAAGAAGGGCTGACAAATCTTGCGTTTGCTGGAATTAAGAACGTCTTTTATTTTTCAGCCTAAATCAGCGCATAGGTTTGCGGAGCGTCACTCTGGGGCAATTTTCTTTATCCGCTAACCCGCCTACAGACGATCGCGCCAAGGTCGCCAGCTAGGTTGTACAATAAATTCATTGCACAACTCTTTCTCTTGGAGATAATTTTAACTTTCCATAATGTTGAGAAACACTGTCTTCTCATCCTTTTTTCCCAAAACTCTATGCGAGCGAAATTTGTTAATAAATAATGGTAAATACTTGCAATTTACAAAAATTCGCCATAAATCTCAGCTTTAAGTATTAAATTTGTCATTAAAAATAAGCAATTAACAATTGCTAACATCGTTCAACTAAGGGAATAACTGAGCAGTTTATAAATGGCAGTTTTACACGGTAACTGGTTACCTCAAACTCAGGGTGGTTATCTATTTATTTGGGGAGAAACTTGGCGCAGAATCGCGGCTGAGGCTTCTTCTCAACTTAGCGGAGTATCGCTTCATCCATTGGCGATGACTCCAGACGAGCTGACCGCCTACTTGAAATCTTTACCGCATCTGGGCGGTGTCTTGCCGGTTGATGCTCTTGTTAAAGAAGAAACTTCCCCTAAAAAAGGTAGAGGCGCTAAAAGGCAGAGCCAAGAAACGATCGCAGAAAACAGAAATCATCTTTCATCTTCGTGGCGCAAGCACTCGCAACTTTTGGCATTACCCACTCATATTCCCGAAGATAATCAAGGCGCAATTTACCCCGTACATTCTGCCACCGAAGTCTCAGAAACTACAAATGAGGGAACAGCCCTTTTGTATCCTTGGCAAGTCGAAGGGTTTTGCTTGAACGAACGAGAAGCGATCGCATTTTTAACTGCTCTCCCTCTCGGTTCCGTCAACGAATCAGACTCTTTTTTGGGCAGAGATTTGCGGTTTTGGTCGCATATCGCCCGTTGGAGTATCGATTTACTGGCAAGGTGTAAATTTTTACCAGGAATAAACAGAAATGATAACTCTGCCGTTGCTAGCTGGCAACCCGTTCTCGATAGTGCTGCCGATCGCGCTCGTTTGCAAAAGTTTGCTCAGGAAATGCCAGCCGCTTGTCGCACATATCAAAATAGCAGAGAAAGTGGAGAATCGATCGCTGTTAACCTACCCGCAGAACCGAGAGAACTGCTGCTAGCATTTTTGAGCAGCACCATTGACTCGCAACTGCGAACTGCGATCGAGACGAATTCACCACCGGATACAGAACCGCTGCTGAAAGAGTGGCTGCAAGCATTGGGAAGCGAATCTGCCACCCTGACAGCAGAAGCTCAAGCAACAGAACGCCTGCAAGCAACTCTCAACGCTTGGACTGCGCCGCTGCAACCATTCTTGGCCGGTCAGAGTTTATTTAACACCTGCTTTAAGGTTCTTCCACCAGCATCAGCGTCGAAAGATTGGACGTTGGAATATTGTTTGCAAGCAGTTGACGACCCAGAATTTTTAGTAGATGCGACAACGATTTGGAGTAACCCAGTCGAACGTCTGACTTTCCAAGGAAGGACAATAGAATTACCTCAAGAAACTTTACTCAGCGGTTTGGGATTAGCTTCTCGGTTATTGCCAATTATCGAACCAAGTTTGGAAACTCCTTCTCCCCATTCTTGTCGCCTCAACCCATTACAAGCTTACGAATTTATCAAAAATGGTGCTTGGCGTTTTCAAGATAGCGGATTGGGAGTAGTTTTACCGCCCAGTTTAACAAATCGGGAAGGTTGGGCAAGTCGTTTGGGATTGAGCATCAGCGCACAAAGTCCCGACATTAAAAAGAGCGATCGTTTGAGTTTGCAAAGTCTGCTGAATTTCAAATGGGAATTATCTATTGGCGGACAAAGACTGAGCAAAAAAGAATTTGACAAGTTAGTAGCCCTCAATACTCCCTTGGTGGAAATCAACGGGGAATGGGTAGAATTGCGACCTCAAGATATTAAGGCAGCGCAAACATTTTTTGCATCTAGAAAAGAGCAAATGTCTCTATCGCTGGAAGATGCTTTGCGCCTCAGCAGTGGCGATTCTCAGACAATTGAAAAACTGCCAGTCGTCAGTTTTGAGGCATCGGGGGCGCTACAGGAATTGATATCAACTTTAACCGGAAGTAAAAAAGTTGAGGCGATCGATCCTCCCTCTAGCTTTAAAGGAGAATTGCGTCCTTATCAAGCATTAGGTGCTGGTTGGTTAGCATTCTTGGAACGCTGGGGTTTGGGTGCGTGTCTGGCGGATGATATGGGCCTTGGAAAAACCGTAGAGCTTATAGCATTTTTATTATATTTACAAGCAAAAGATGCACTGGAAAAACCAACGCTGATAGTCTGTCCGACTTCTGTTTTAGGTAACTGGGAACGGGAAGTCAAGAAATTTGGCCCGACGTTAAAAGTTTTGGTACATCACGGCGATAAACGCGCAAAAGGAAAAGCGTTTGCTAAAGCTGTTCAGGATAGAGATTTGGTAGTCACCAGTTATGCGCTAGCTTTTCGAGATGCTAAAGATTTGCAAAGCGTTGCTTGGCAAGGTGTGATTTTAGATGAAGCTCAAAATATCAAAAATTCGGAGGCGAAACAATCGCAAGCAGTCCGCCAGTTGAACGCTTCATTTAGGATCGCGCTGACAGGAACGCCAGTAGAAAATAGGCTGCAAGAACTGTGGTCAATCTTGGATTTTCTCAATCCTGGCTATTTGGGACAGCGCAATTTCTTCCAGCGACGATTTGCGATTCCGATTGAAAAGTATGGGGATACAAATTCGCTGAAGACATTGCGATCGCTCGTCCAACCTTTCATCCTCCGTCGCCTCAAAACTGACCGCGAAATCATTCAAGATTTGCCAGAAAAACAGGAAATGACTGTATTTTGCGGTCTGACTGCCGAACAAGCTGAATTATATCAAAAACTGGTACAAGAATCTTTGGCTGAAATTGAAGAATCATCAGGTATTCAGCGACGAGGAATGATTTTGGCTTTGCTGGTGAAGTTGAAACAAATTTGCAATCACCCAGCCCAATTTTTGAAACAAAATAGTCTAGGAAATCAAAATCGTTCTGCCAAACTTCAGCGTTTGGAAGAAATGTTGGAGGAGTTGATTTCGGAGGGCGATCGCGCTTTAATTTTCACCCAATTTGCGGAATGGGGTAAACTGCTCAAACCGCATTTGGAGAAACAACTTGGGCGAGAAGTGCTGTTTCTATATGGTAGCACTACTAAAAACCAACGTGAGGAAATGATCGACAGATTTCAACTCGATCCCCAAGCGCCGAGAGTGATGATTCTGTCGCTAAAAGCTGGTGGTGTCGGTCTGAATTTGACGCGAGCAAATCATGTTTTTCACTTTGACAGATGGTGGAATCCAGCCGTAGAAAATCAGGCAACAGATAGAGCATTTCGTATCGGTCAAAAGCAAAATGTACAAGTGCATAAATTTGTTTGCACTGGCACTTTGGAAGAAAAAATCCACGATTTGATTGAAAGTAAAAAAGCACTTGCAGAACAAGTGGTAGGTGCTGGCGAACAGTGGTTGACGGAACTGGATACCGACCAACTTCGCAACTTATTATTGCTCGATCGCACTGCTGTAATCGACGAGGAGGCATAATGGCAGATAACTACACTCAAATCAGCCGAGAATGGTGGGTAGAGCAGTGGTTGGGATTGCTAGATTCCTATCGTTTCAAAAAGCGATTGGAACGTGCGCGTGTTTATGCGCGAGAAGGAAATGTCCGCAGCATAGAATTTCAAGGACAAAAAGTATTTGCCAGAGTTCAGGGAACAGAAGTAGAACCTTATCAAGTTTCGATATGGCTGGACGCTTTCTCTGACGAAGAGTGGCAATATGCGATCGAAACAATGTCAGAAAAAGCGATATATTCTGCTAAACTATTAGCCGGAGAAATGCCAGCAAACATCGAAAAAGTCTTTACCGCAAATGGCTTGAGTTTGTTTCCATTTAAGTTGGATGATGTACGCAGTAAATGCAGTTGTCCCGACAAAGCGAACCCGTGCAAACATATTGGCGCGGTGTATTATTTGTTAGCCGATCGCTTCGGTGAAGACCCCTTCGTATTATTTCAGCTACGAGGACGCACGAAAGAACAAATTCTCGAAACACTCCGGCAAATGCGAAGTAGGGGTACAGAGAAGCAAAAGAGCGGGGGAGAAACCCAAATCCCCAAACTTCAATATCCTCTAAAAGTCGAGCATTTTTGGCAATACGACGAACCGTTAGAATCTTCCCTAGTCGTGATTGTACCGCCGCCAAGTAGCGAAACAGTTTTAGATGTATTGGGAACCATACCTTTGGCAAACGATGCAACGGAAAACGCCGACGCAAAAACGACTGCATCTGAAACTGTGATGAAGTATTTAAATACAGTTTATCAGGCGGTGAGTCAGCAGGCGATCGTCTCCGCGATGAAGGTAGGAGAATGACTAGAAACTTTCACGACCAATTTGCCAAGCAGTATCTCAGCGAACTATTAGCACCTCTGGGTGAAGTAATAGTCAGCCGAGAAGTATTGGCTGAAGTGCGTCAAATAGATGTTTGGTTTTCACCAGTAACAGCACCTACAGCCAACCTAGAATTTTTAGGGTTGGTTGCTGAAATGGCTTCAACTGCCTGTTTAATCGAACCTTTTCGCAATCCACCAACCTGGTCGGAAGTGCGTAGATGCCTGATTAAATTGTTTGCCATGCAAAGCGATTATCAGCGTCAAGCAAGGCGAGAAGAAAGAACGGTGACAGAAGATGAATTACCGCGTTTGTGGATATTATCGCCTTCCTGTTCTGAGAATGTCTTAGACGCATTTGGCGCAAAACTTGACACCCAAGGAAACTGGCCGAATGGCGTTTATTTGCTACCATCGGGATTAAGAGCGGCACTGGTAGCAATTAACCAACTACCGGTGACAGAAGACACGCTTTGGTTGAGGCTTTTGGGTCGCAAAACCGTTCAGCAGCAAGCCGTAAATGAGGTGAATGCACTGCCGGAAGACCACCCTTTTAAAAGAAACATTTTAGAGGTTGTGGCTAACTGGCGCATCGGTTTGGAAACCAGCCAAAATCTCGATGAAGACGAGGAGGAATTGCTTATGAACTTATCATCAGCTTATGTACGTTGGCGCGAAGATACTTTACGAGAAGGTCGGATCGAAGGCAGATTGGAAGGTCGCCAAGAAGGTAGACAAGAAGGTAGACAAGAAGGTCTCCAAGAAGGTCGCCAAGAAGAACGGCGGGAGATGGTAGAAAATCTTCTGAGAGTTCGATTTGGCGCTTTGGACGATCGATTGAGCAGAACTATAACACCTATGTTACAGCTACCGCCAAGTGAGTTAACTCAATTGCTGCTGACTCTTTCTCGCGAGGAAATATTGGCTAGGTTTGGAGGAGAGTCCTCTGCTTAAGGAGATGGAAGTTAAAAGAAACCCGGTTTCTTGAAGAAACCGGGTTTCTGAGATGGTAGCAATCAAATTCTCGATTATTAATCAAAAGAAACTGGTTTTCTGATATTTCTCAAGTTTAAGAAACTTTACTCGTGAGTCGTTCCATCAGGCATAATTGCACCAGCCAATTTAGCATTTTTCAAGATTGCCCCATTAATGTTTGCTCCCTTAAGATTAGCTTTTTCTAGATTTGCGTTCTCCAAGTTTGCCCCACGTAAATCTGCTGAAGTCAGGTTTGCTCCACTTAAGTTTGCTCCATTCAATTGTGTTCCGCAAAGATTTGCGCCGCTCAAGTTTGCCCCACTCAGCTTGATACCATTTATGTTTAGCCCCAGAAGATTGACTCCTGTCAGATTAGTACCACTTAGGTTTGCGCTGTAAAGGTTTTTTACATTTTTAAAATTCGTATTAGTTAGATCTACCCCAGATAGGTTCGTTCCCGTCCAGTCTGTCTGAAACAGGTTTGCTCCATTAATATCTGCCGCAGTTAGGTTAGCATAATTTAGACTTGCTTCGCTTAAATTGACGTTCGACAAATTCGCCTGAAGGAGTCTTACTCCCCTCAAATTTGCTTTACTTAAATTTGCCCCACTTAAGTTGGCTTGTATTAAGTCTGCATTTGCGAGATTAGTTGAGTTTAGATTTGCTCCTTGTAAATTTGCTCCAATTAAGTTTGTTGAATTTAGAGAACTCAAGTCAGCACCAGCCAGATTAGCATTTTGCAGCGAAGTGTTAGGAGCGATTGAATAAGCACCCGCTTTAACAGGGTCAAAATCTTTGGGAAAGATAGTCTCCGTGCTATAAATAGCTTCTTCAAGGTTAACTCCCCGAAGGTTTGCTCCTTCTAGATTTGCTTCTAACAAATTAGCATTACTAAGATTAGCATTACTTAGGTCTGCATTCATCAATTGTGCTTTCCTCAAGTTCGCACCGCTCAAGTTAGCTTGACTTAGATT